>JBAQHL010000373.1:0-9351 GCA_049288295.1 Desulfobaccales bacterium | reverse complement strand
CTTTACCTGCTATTTAGGTGGTTCGGGGCACCCTCTGAGAATGGTTTTACAAGCAAAGAGTATTGTTATCTAGCCATTATCTACTCCCTTAAATAACTTGCTGTTTTCAGTGAATAACGATAAAAGTTCTCCTTTGTAGTATCTCCGGTCCTTAAACCCTGGCATCAAATGGCTATTCAATGATTAACTCGTCTAAGCGGCGTTTGGGCACATGATGCACACCTACCTCATCCCGCCAGTATTTGATGCTGCCGTCCGGGCCCACCTCGGTGAGCACCACTTCCTCCTTGGGGCGGCCGAGAGCAATGACCAGGAGGATGTCATAGCGCTCGGGGAGGGCTAAGACCCGGCGCAACTGGTCCCGGTTGATGGAGCCGAGCATGCAGCCCCCCAGGTCCTGTTCCCTGGCGCCCAGGAGGATGCTTTGCGCGGCGATGCCGTGGTCGCAGCCGAAGTTGGGAGTGATGTCTTTATCCCCCAAAATAACGATGTAGGCTGCGGGGCGCTCCCCCTCCACGGGGCCCGGCCAGTCCTTGAGGTAGCCGGCCCAGGCCAGGCAGGCGAAAATAGCGGCGTTTTTTTCCGGTTCCCAGGAAAGCGCGTATTTCAATGGCTGCAAATTGGCGGCGGAAGCGGACAGGCGGACCAGATTGACGAGGCTCAGGAGGGCTTCCCGGGAAACCGCCTGGTCCTGGTAAAAACGGCGGCAACTGCGGTTCCGGCGGATCAGTTCCTCCATCATGCCTCGCACCTCGGCCTCAGGCGGTAGACCCCTTCCGGGGTGAGGGTGGCCTGGAACCCCATGTCCTTCACAAAGCGGGTGACGGGCCGGCCCAGGATAAGCTCGATGACCGGCGGGGTCAGGTCCCATTCTTCCTGGAGCATTTTTCTCAAATAATGGTCGAAGTGCAGGGCCTCGAAGAGGACTTCGCCGGCCTCTTCCCGGCCGGCGGCCACCTCCTGGAGGCTCTCCCTGAGATTCTGCAGATTGCAGCGCTCCTGGTGGGCCTTGATCAATTCCCACAATTCCGGCACCTGGGCAAACAGGTGCTCCCGGCTAAGGAAGTCGTGAGAGGCCGGGGGCGGCGGGGGCTCCCCCCAGCACTGCTGTCTTTTGCATTGCTCCGGCCGGTTTTCATAAATGCGGCAGCCCTGGGTGGCGGCCTGATAAAAGGTGCATTGCTGGCTGCCGGGCACTTCCCGGATTTTGAGGCGCTCTTCCTGAAGCGGGGCCGGAGTGCCCTCCCGGGAGGTGCCCACCTCGCCCGGCCGCATGGTATAGAGGTCGTTCCAGGTAAGGATTTCCTTCTGCAACAGCTCAAGGTCTGAAAGCAGCAGGGTAGGGCCGGAGATTAGACAACATTCACCGCAGCGCAGACAAGCGGCCTGGGAGGCCTCGATTTGGGAACGGGCGGCAGTAACCAGCCGCCGCCAGGCCTCGGCCCGCTCCTCCGGGGGCATGTCAGGCCAATTCCGGTAAGCGTCGGCAAATCCTCCGGTTTTTTCAATTTCCCGACGCAGGAGGCTATTGCGGCTGTTTTTCAGAGTGCCGCCCAAAAGATCCCCAAGGTATTCCTGCCAAATGGAGGCCATAACTTCCCTGGGGCCATGGGCTAAAGACTCCAGGGGGTCAGTCCGTATTTTGCCGGTAAAGCGATTTTTAGCCATTTTATTCCTCAAAATTTACTAAGGTAGGGGACCAAGGACAACAAGCTCTGCCCCTGGCCTCGACCCCCGTCTCTCAGCCTCTTGCCTTAGCGCGGTAGGACGGGCTTCGCCCGTCCATGCACGGGCAAGATGCCCGTGCTACCGTTAAGGTGGGTTGAGAGGGTAGACTAAGCGGGGGGAGAGGAAGCCGTACTCCCCCGGCCCTCACTTTTTTTACTGGGAGCATGAAAGAGATTAACTTCATCCCCCTAACCCTTTCCCTCGATAGAGTAGGGAATAAAAGGATGATCAAGGGGGTTCATGCAAAAATACGTGTTTGTCACCCTGAGCGCAGCGAAGGGTCTAGATTCTTCGGTTGCAAGCTCCCTCAGAATGACAGGAATCTGGAGGCATTTGCATGAGGTCCAAAGTTAATCCATTTTCGCTTCTGATTAATAATTTATATATTTATTACTATCTTCCCGCTTCCCTGACAAAATGGACCAGGCCCAGGGTAAGTTCCACCATGGCGTCCAGGTTCAAGGTGTGGATGGTGTCCCCGGGGGTGTGGTAGTTAGGGTTGCGCAGAAAAGCCGTGTCCGTGAGCATCACCGCCTGGTAGCCCTCATCCCAGAAATTGGCGTGGTCGCTCAGTCGGGTCTCCGGCACCAGGGACCCTCCCAGGGGGACCGCCAGGGTGGCCAGGGGCAGAGAACATGCCGCCAACAAGGCCTCTTCCACTTTGTGCAACAGGGGACGGGAGTTCCAGTTGGCCACCAACCCCAGGTAGTTCCCGGTAGTGGAATACCCCAGGAATTTTAGAACCAGGGGTATTTCTTGAGATTCCGGCTCACTCACAAAATACCCCACGCTCTCCAGGCACAGCATGCCGAGGAGATTTTCCCGATTTTTGCGGGCGGTTTTCGCATAGACGCTGCTTCCCATATACGGGGTGAAAAAGGCCGGGGGCTCCTCGGTGGTAAAGCCTACAAAGGCCCAAGGCCTGGGGGTGGGGGTCTCCCTGGTCAGGCGGGCCACTTCCAGGAGCACCGCCACCCCGCTGGCATTGTCATCCGCGCCGGGAGAGTCGGCCACCGTGTCGAAATGGGCCCCCAACAGGTAATAGCCCCGGGGATCAGGGTTGCCGGCGATGACGTTGGCCACCTCCACCCGCTGGCAGATAAAGGGCTGGCGGCGGACGGCATAGCCCAGGGCCTCAAACTCTCGGGCCACGTAGTTTTCCGCGGCTTTGAGATTTTGGGGACGGTAGAGGCAGCGCTCGCCCAGGTCCACGCTGAGATAGGTCAGATGCTGCTGCAGGCGCTGGCGGATTTCTGCTTTATCCATTTCTTTCCCGTAAAGGGGCATGGGGCATGAAAACAACAGGCCAAGAATAATAACGAGGACCATACAGGTAGAATTGACCCGAACCGAATCCATGAGAACGTTGCGCCATGTCTTGGAGTTGAAAAAGGAGGGGGTTTGCCCCCCCTGCCGGGCTCTTTCCCCAAGCTCCTTGATTAACTGCCTTAATCGGAGAGCAGTCATTTCTCATGTTTGGAAACTGGCTGGAAGCCATACCCCCGCGTGATCTGGTAGCACGGGCATCCTGCCCGTCCTTCCGAGATAAAGTCAAAGGAGTCTGATACCTTATTCCTGCACCGGCAGTCCCAGGTCCTCCATAAAGCGGGCCAAGCCCACATCGTCGATGACCCGGCCCAGGCGCTTAGCCTTGCCCTGATCCCGGTACCAGTCAATAATTTTGTCCACCAGAGACAAGGCCTCTTCGTCATTCAAGCCGGTGGCGATGACGTCGGCCAGGCGGGGTTTGAGCCCGGAGACATAGCCGCCGGCCAGCACCCGCCAGCCCTTGGCCATGCCCGTCAGGCCGATATCCTTGATGGACGATTCCGCGCAATTATTTGGACAGCCGGACACGCCCATTTTAAATTTGAAGGGCAATTCCACACCGTGGTATTTGTCGTCCAGTTTTAATCCCACGCCCACGGCGTCCTGCATGCCGATGCGGCAATAGTCGGTGCCGGGGCAGATCTTGACGGATCGCACGCACAGGCCGATGGCGGCGCCGGGCACCATATCCAGTTCGGCCCAAATATTGTCCAGATCCTCCTGGCGGAACCCTATCAGAGCGATCCTTTGGGCAGAGGTGATTTTTATGGACTGGACATGATATTTTTCGGCGACATCGGCCAGTTTGCGTAAAAGATTGACATCCGTGATAATGCCACCGGGAATATGGGGAGCTATGGCGAAATTTTGTTTATCGCGTTGTAGAATAGCTCCCTTGTCGAGCAAATCATCAGCCATGGAGTTCCTCCAAAAGCATAGTAATTGTCGGGAAAAAGTAATTCCTAATTATGGGTTTGGCAAGGTTTCCCTGAGAAAAAAACTGTCAACCCGGACGAAGGGATGATTTTGGTGACGGCAGGACGCCGCCGCCAATGTGCCAGGCAGTCAGGCGGCCGCCCTGGTCCATCTGCACCTGCAGGACAAAAGGAATCCGGCGCCCCGGCAGGCTGAAACGCAAATCCAGCCAGGTCAGAGTTTTCCCGTTGAAATGCTGGTCATTGGCCACCAGGAGGGGGAAACGGCTGAACTCCATGTAGGTGGCGAGGACACCTTGGATTTCCGGAGATAAAGCCAAAGTGGGCGAGGGTGCAGCCTGCCAAAGGTAAACCTCCAGGGCATCGGGGGGCCGGAATGCTGCCGGCGGGGCCTGAAATCGCCCCTGGGAAACAGGTTGAAGACGGATCTCAGGCGGGGGCGCCATGTTTTTCCCCATGGGCCAATAGGACAATTCCACAAAGGCCTGACGCACTTCACCGGGAGCGGCGGCCACGAGAAGCCAGCGGCGGGGGGAGAGGGGCTGGGGCAGGGCGGCCAGGGTGGCGCCGGCCTCGGCCTGAGGCTTATATACCTGCCTGGCCAGATTCAGGGCCTGCTGCTGGTAAAAACCGCACAACAGGATATACATCCCGGCCAGCGCCAGGCAGGCGGCTCCCAGGGTGCGGCCCCAACCGGGGGACCAGTAGACGGCTATGGCTGCAACCAGGAGCAAGCCGGTCAGGTAGGGATCGATAATAAACACCCAATCCAGGCTGAGCTTGGCCCGGGAAAAGGGCAGGAGAAGCTGGGTGCCGTAGGAGGTGGTCCAATCCAGGAGAAGGTGGCTCCCCAGGACCAGAAAGCCGATAATTACCAGGGGACGGAACCAGCGTGGGCCCCCCAGGAGGCGCCCCAGGCCGGCAAAGAGGAAGACAAAAAAAACCATGGCCGCCAGGGAATGGGTGAGGCCCCGGTGATGTTTCAGGTAAGCCAGGCGGCTGCTGAAGATCATGACATAGTCCAGGTCGGGCAAAATGGCAAAAAATATACCGGCCAGGGCCGCCCAGCCCCTGGAGGGCGCAGGCACGAATTGGGAGATGGCGACGCCTGCGACTGCGTGGGTAAGGGGATCCATGCTTCAGGCCGCCTTGGCGCCGTAGTTCGGAAAATGCCGCAAGAGGTCGGCCTTTAAATCCAGGGCGCTGGCGTAGCGCTGGTTGACATCCTTGACCAGGCACTTGAGGATAACGGCTTCCAGGGCTTCCGGGATTTCCGGATTAATCTTCCGGGGTGGGGTGGGCTCTTTTTCCAATATCTGGTCGATCAGCAGTTTTTCAACCTCGCTGTAGAAGGGTAGTTCCTCCAAGTAAAGCATGTACATAATGACGCCGATGGCCCAGATGTCGCTGCGGATTTCGCTTTTGCCCATGATCTGCTCCGGGGCCATGAAAGGCCGGGAACCCACCATGGTGGCGCTGATGTCCTTGTCTTTGAGGATCTTGGCGGCGCCGAAATCCAGGAGCTTCAGGGTGCCGTCCGGCAGCACCATGATATTGCCGGGCTTGATGTCCCGGTGCATGATGCGGTGCTCATGGGCGTGGGCCACCACGTCGATGAGCTGAATGATGAGGCCCTCCACCAGGGGCCGGGGCACCTCTTCTGCGAGCATGTCCTCCAGGGTTTGGCCGGGGAGATACTCCTGGATGAGGACCACCTTGTCATGGTCCTCGATGATATCCACCTGCCGGACCACCCCGGGGTGGGGGGAAAGACGGCTGCAGATGTCAGCCTCCTGGCGGAATTTGGCATTGGCGGCCCGGATAAAGGGGATTTTGGCGACGTATTGCCGGGGTCCCTCGATTTCTTCGGTGTCTCTCACCAGCCAGACCTCGCCGAAGGAGCCCTGGCCCAATTTTTCGAGCTTTTCGTAGCGGCCCCCCAAAAGGGGAGTCATTTCCAGGAGACTCAAATAGTCCCGGGCGGTGGGGAGAAAATTTTCCACCAGGCTATGGAGGGCCTTTTTCAAGGGAGACTTGGAGCCCACCGGCTGGATTTCAAAACCCAGGCGGTCGGGGGAGGTGTCCTGATGGGCCAGGTCGTTTAAGAGCACCGTGACGGGCTGGCCTTTGCGGCTTTTCAGGCGCAATTTGATGCGGCTGGCGCCGGGACGGCGCACCACCTGACGGAAGCGGTCCCGGTCCTCCTGATCAAACAGTAACGTCTGGATATCCTCCGGCGGGTCCAGTCCCCGTTCGGAGTTATAGTCCAGAAGCCGCTCCAGGGTGGGGTTGAGGCGACAATTGTGGCCCTGACGGTCACAATAGAACAGGGGGTGGGGATTTTCCGTGAACACCCGGGCGAATTCCGTCTGGGAGGCCTCCAGGAGCCGCCGCTGGAGATGCAGGCGGAGGACCACCATGACCCGGGCCAGGACTTCCTGGGGCTGGAAAGGCGCAGTGAGAAATTCATCGGCCCCCAGTCCCAGGGTTTGGGCCGCCACTGCGTCGCTGAACCGGGTCAGCGCGGCAATGATGGGGAGGTCTCGCCAGGGTGGCTGGGCCCGCAGGCGGGGCATGAGCCGGGTCAGGCGGGGAGGTTCCTCGGCCAGGATAAGGAGGTCCGGCACGTCTGCCGGAGGGGTGTCAGGGAGTTTGTCGGCCTCTTTTATGTGCACGTCATAGCCGCCGCCGCTAAGGATTTTTTCCAAAACCGAGGTGGCGGTCGGCGGGCCTGAGAGCCAGATGCGCTGGGGACCCTTCATGTGACTTGTTGAAAAGTTCGCAAAGTTTCGAGTTTTGAGTTTCGAGTCGTTTTTTTTACTAGGTGAGATTACCTGTCACCCTCTCCCCCGCTTTGGGTGGATGGTTGGGGGTGGACGGCACTCAAAAACTTGCTTGCTGTCTGGGTAAGCCAGGGGCTCAGGAAAAACTGCTTTCCTCCCTTGATATTGTCTTCGGAAAGGGGGAGTTTGGCAAGGGTGATTTCCTCATGACTGATGGAGATTTCCTATTGACAAGGAAATAATGAAGGGATAAACACTAAAGATTCAGGCGGGGTAGCTCAGTCGGTAGAGCAGGGGACTGAAAATCCCCGTGTCGGCGGTTCGATTCCGTCCCCCGCCACCAAGAGAAAACAAGGGGTTAGCGTAAATGCTAACCCCTTTCTATTTATATTAACGAAACCTGGGCCGATGCCGGCCCCATTATCTGGAACCCGGACCCACAAGAATATAGGAAAAACCCGCCGAAGGGCGGGAAGGCGCCGCGCATCCCGCCTTTAACAATGGGCTCGTCCTGGTGTAAGGGCCTATCCCTGGCGGAACCTCCTCAAAGCAGCCAATCCCAGGAGGCCTGTGCCCAGGAGCAACACCCCCGGCGGCACTGGCACTAAGTAAGCGCGCCTTGAGCCGAAACATTTCATGCTCAGGTTACCTGAAATCCCCCTTTTTTTAAAGGGGGATTTAGGGGGATTATTATGGGCTTATTCATAATCCCCCCTACCCTCCTTTAGAAAAGGGGGGGAATATAGATCCCGGTTGGTGTAGCGCCAATTTCTGCACCAAGTGATGGGCATGGAAGAAGCCATCAGGGCCTCCAGGATCTGCCCCGGCGCTTTAACTTTAACTTGCCATCCAACCGATACCTGATAAAATGGAGCCGAAATACGGGATTGTTTGGAAACTGCGACCCCATGGGGTTTGCGCAGTTTGCCTGAAAAGAAACCTGTGCCATCCAAAGAGGCCAGGCCAAAGGATCATGGCAGGTTTCTTACCTGTCACTCTGTGTCCGGCAACCAGAAGTTCTTTTACTTACCGGGAAAAATAGCCTTTTCTCGTCACATCCTGTCATTTCCAAAAAAATCACCATGCTAACCTGCACGGCCGGCGACGGCTGAGGCAAATTCTCAAGGAAAAAGGAGGTAACTGAATGCAGAAAAAACTTTTGGCAGCAGCTCTGGTCCTGGCACTTATCCTGACAGCAGGGGCGGCTTTGGCCGACACCCCCAGCGGCACCATCAGCATCGAACTGAATTCCGCCAGCGCCATGGTGGGCGCCAGTTGGGGCCAGGCGGTGCTGACCTTCGAAGGCAAGACCCATCTGTTCAGGGTCAGGGGCTTGAAGGTTATGGCGGTAGGTCTGACCAAGCTGTCGGTGGGCGGTGACGTGTACAACCTGAAGAACCTGGCTGACATGACCGGCCTCTTCCAGAAAGCCGATCCGGCCGGCCTCACCTTTATCGTGGGTGATAGAGGCCTGGTGGTCCAGAATCAAAAAGGCGTCACCATTAACTTCAAGGGCATCAGAAAAGGCCTGGCGCTGGATCTGGTCAAGGAAGGCCTGAACGTCGAACCGGCCCCCAAGTAAAGGGTTCTCCCTTGTTCATGCTGTCTTGAGGGATCAGAGAAGTTAACACCAACTTGTTTGGGCGCGGCAGTGGGTAGACAAGCCCTCTGCCGCGCTTTTTCGTGAGAAAAACATGAAACCATGGGTTGAGGTGGACAAAGACCTGGCGGCGAGGGTCAAACAGATGGCGGAGCAGGCCCTGACCGCCAGCACATCATTGGAGATGGCCCTGGAGGTCAGCCGCCAGGCCATGCACTGGGCCGACCAGCTCATCGAGGCCTTTGAGTCTGCCAACCCCCTGCCGAGACCGGTGGCCTGCGAGCCGGGATGCACCTTTTGCTGCCACAATATGGTGGAGGTGACGCCTCCTGAGGTATTCGGCCTGGCCCAGGTGATCAAATTTTATTTTCCCCCGGCCAGGCAGGAGAGCATCAAGGAAAAGACCCTGAGGATGGCGGCCCTGAAGGTGGGCCTCAGCAAGGCCGAATTGGCGGCCAGCAGGCAAACCCAGCCATGCCCCCTGCTGGAAGAGGACAAGTGTGCGGCCTATCCCTGGCGGCCCTTGATGTGCCGGGCCATGCACTCCCTTAACCGGGACCTCTGCCGGAGATCCTTCGAGGCCGGGGACCTTGCCGGGAGCGATAAATATTACCTGCACCGCTATGTTTTCCCCATGTCGGTGAGTGATGGGTTACGGGCCGGATTGCAGGCGGCCGGCCTGAAGATGCCGGTCCTGGAGCTGACCCGGGCCCTGGGGCAGGCCCTCCTGGAACCCGGCCTGGCGGAACGCTGGCTGGCAGGGGAGGAGGTGTTTGCCGAAACGTAATCTTGAGAATGTCTTATGATTATATAATATAAAGAATACAGGCAGTTGCCGCTCATATTTCAGAAAATCTCAACATAGCCCTCCTCCGGTTTCCCCCCTTTACGCCAGGCGGCGATCAAAAAGTAATTTTTTGAATTATTTTAGCCTGTTGCAAAATTGTCCTTCTAAAATGAATTGTCATTCTGAGGG
>JBAQHL010000372.1:0-1975 GCA_049288295.1 Desulfobaccales bacterium | reverse complement strand
TCTGGTAGCCGTGTTGATGGCCACCGCCAGCCTCCTGTCGGCGCTCATCAACACGATCACGGTCGCGGTGATATTGCTCCCTGCGACGATGGACCTGGCCCGGCGCAGCGGGAGATCACCCTCCCGCCTTCTTTTGCCCATGGCCCTCGGATGCCTGCTTGGCGGCCCCTTCACGGGGATTTCCACTCCGCCCAACATCCTGGTGACGGACGCTCTCAAAAACGCCGGACTGGTTCCCTTTGGGATATTTGACTTCACCCCTATCACGGGGGCGATCGTCATCGGTGGCATCGCCTTTGTGGTCCTTGGAGGGCTTCGGCTTTTGCCCCGGGCCAATCAGCCGGCACAATACGGCATGGCCAGCGCCACCGAGGCATCCTATCAACTCGGCACGCATGTGTTTTCCCTGGCCATCCGGCCGGGGTCGCCCCTGGCGGGTCGCACCTTGAGCGAAACCCGGCTCGGGTCAGCGCTTTTCCTCACGGTGGTGGCTTTGAGGAGAAAAGGGGAGATGCGTCTTGCTCCCGGCCCCAGGGAACGGCTCCAGGAAGGCGACATCCTCGTAGTGCATGGGCCGGTGGAGCACTTTCGGCGTTTTCAGGGAAGCCAGCACCTGCGGGCCGATCCCTTAAACCAGGCAGCGCCCCTCTTTTCGTGCAGCCTTTTGACTGCCCGGGGGGTCATCGGCGGCAGTTCGCCGCTGCTGGGGGTGGCGCTAGCGCAGAGCGGGTTGCGGCGGGAGCATCGTGTCCAGGTGTTGTCGGTAATTGGTGCGGACCGGGAAAACGACAAGAGCCTGCTGGCCCGACCCCTGGAGCAAGGAGACGTGCTCCTTTTGCTGGGAGACAAACAGGGCCTGGAAAACATTGAACGGCTGGGACTCGTGGAGCATTTGGACATCATGGACTGCGGCGAAGAGTCCCAGGGGCCCAGAGGGAATGCCTTCATGTCCGTGTATGTCCCGCCGGGATCGATCCTGGTGGACCACGATTTGATCGAAAGCCGGTTAGGACACGCGTTCGGCCTGACCGTGGTCGGCATTGTCCGGCAGGGAAAGCCCATGTTAATGCCAGCGCCCACGGAGACCGTGCAAGCGGAAGACACGCTCGTCTTGTATGGCAAAACCGGCGACCTTGAAGTGCTTCAAGGTCTTGAAGAACTCGTGGTGGCAGAGACGTCCCCAAGCCTGGCCGCCGAGTTGGAATCCCAACAGGTCGGCGCCACCGAGGTGCTGCTGTCCCCGAGAACGACGCTCACCGGGAAAACCCTGGCCGATCTCCTGTTTCGCGAACATTACGGCTTGAACGTGCTGGCCATCTGGAGAAATGGCCGCGCCCACCGGAGCGGTCTCCAGGATCTGCCCCTGCAATTCGGGGACGCCATGCTGGTCTATGGACCGCGCAAAAACCTGGAGGCTTTGTCCCGGGACGCAAACTTCATTGTCCTCGACCAATCCGCCGCGCAGGCTCCACGTCTGGAGAAGGCTCCCCTGGCCGCCATCATCATGTTGGCCGTGCTCGGCAGCGCTATCCTCGGTTTGCTGCCCATCGCCATTGCCGCACTGACGGGGGCGGCCCTCATGGTGCTTGCCGGGTGCCTGAGCATGGAAGAGGCCTATCGGGCCATCGAGTGGAAGGTTGTGTTTCTCATTGCCTGCATGCTCCCCCTGGGGGTCGCCCTCGAAAAGACGGGGGCGGCCCACATGGCGGCAGAGGCGCTGATTGCCATGGTGGGAAACCTGGGGCCGCGCTGGGTGGTGGCCGCCCTCTTTCTGGTCACTGTATTGGCCACGCAGATCATTCCAACCTCCGCCCTGGTGGTGTTAATGAGTCCCGTGGCCCTCGACACGGCTGCCGACCTGCACATTTCCCCGCATCTCCTGATGATGACCGTGGCAATGGCGGCCTCAGCCAGCTTTGCCAGCCCGTTGTCACATCCCGCTCATCTTCTGGTCATGGGCCCAGGGGGATACAGA
>JBAQHL010000371.1:0-3004 GCA_049288295.1 Desulfobaccales bacterium | reverse complement strand
CATTACCCCCCTCCCCTGCCTCATCCATCACCTCCTCCGCCAGGATAGCGTGGTTCGGAAAGGCTTGGCGGATAATACTGATAATTATCTCCTGGGAGGCCAGGTCGCTTTCGGTAACCGGGTCGATGGCGCCTTTCAGGGTGATGTCGTGGGGTTTTTCGTAGTTGCGTCGGAGCAAAGCCCCGGCCTGCCGGGCTGCCCGGCGGCCCACTTGCCTGACCTCGTCCAAAAATTCTACGTCCATCACTTCTTTTTCCCCGGACTGCGGCGTTTTTTGGGGGTGTGGCGGGTTCTGGGAGTGTTGACGGCCAGGGCTTTGGCGGGTTGGGGGGCGTAAGGCGCAAACAGGGTCACCCCGAAAATGCCGATGGCGAAGCCCCCCAGGTGGGCCACCCAGGCCACCGGGCCCCCCTGCTGCAGGCCATAGAATTGCAGGGCCAGCCACAGACCCAGCCAGACAAAGGCAGGGATGTGCACGATTTCGGCCCGGAGGCGCCAGAAAACCAGGGTCTGCACGGGACTTTGGGGCAGGCGCACCAGATAAGCCCCCATGACCCCGGCGATGGCGCCGCTGGCCCCGATAAGGGGGGCGGTAATGGTGCTGGAGGCCAACACATGAAACAGGCAGGCAAAAAATCCGGCAAACAGGTAAAAGGCCAGGTAACGCCAGTGCCCCAGGTCGTCTTCCAGGCCTTCGCCAAAAAGCCACAGAAACCACATGTTGCCCAAGAGGTGCGCCCAGCCGGCGTGGAGAAACAGGGAAATGAACACCGTGGCCATGAGCCACAAGGAGGCGTGGGAGGTGATGAACTTTACCTTGCTCAGTTTGGCGGGCACTGCGCCACCCTTCCAAAAAAGGGCCAAAGCGGCCTCAGGCCCGATCTTCAGGGTATAAAGAAAGATCAGGACATTGACGGCAATCAGGCCCAGGGTTACCCAGGGCCAGCCGTTTCTGGTAGGCGCACCGCGGAACGGAATCATGGAAGTTAAGAATATTATTAGGAATGTCTCCGGGTGAACGCCCCGGTGACGGGCAAGGTTCTGGCCAGGCCGGTTTTCTCCTTTCCCCCGTCGGTATTTTACCGCATCTCCTCAAGGGTGTCCAGGAGAAGGCGCTGGGAGTCACGGTTGACAAGAAGCGGAGATTCAGATTAAATAAAACCCATGTCCAGGCCGAAGAAAAAGGTATACATAAAGACCTTCGGCTGCCAGATGAACGTGGCCGATTCGGAACAGATGGCCCAGGTGCTGTCCCAGGACTTTGTCCTGACCGACCGGCCCGACGATGCTGATCTCTACCTCATCAACACCTGCGCCATCCGCAAAAAGTCCGAAGAAAAAGTCCGGAGCCTGTTGGGCAGCCTCAAGGCCTTAAAGCGGAAGCGCCCCCACATGCTTATCGGCGTGGGGGGCTGCGTGGCCCAACAGGAAGGTGAGCGTCTCCTGGCGGCCGTGCCTCACCTGGACCTGGTCTTCGGCACCCATGGCATTTACCGTCTCCCCGAACTGGTGCGCCGGGCTTTCTCAAAGCGCCAGGTTGAGGTGGCCTTGAACAAGGGCTTTCCAGCGGCGCCGCCCCGCCGGTGGCAGCCGGGCTCAGCCCAGGCCCTGGTGACCATCATGCAGGGGTGTGACAACTTTTGCAGCTTCTGTGTGGTGCCTTATGTCCGGGGACGGGAATACAGCCGTCCGCCGGCGAAGGTTGTGGCCGAAATCCAGGAGTTTATAGATGCAGGCGGTAAAGAGGTGACCTTGCTGGGCCAGAACGTCAATTCATATGGCCGGGGCTTGCAGGAAGCCGTCACCTTCCCCCTGCTGCTCCGGACATTGGCGGAAGTTCAGGGCCTGGCCCGCCTGCGCTTTGCCACTTCGCATCCCAAAGATTTGTCCCCTGAGCTCATGGCCCTGTTCGGTGATCTTGACATCCTGTGTGAACATCTGCATCTGCCGTTACAATCAGGCTCAAACCGGATTCTGGCGGCCATGAACAGGTCTTACAGCCGGGAGCACTACCTGGAAAAAGTGGAGAGACTCCGCGCCATTTCCCCCCATATCAGCCTCACCACCGACCTCATCGTGGGTTTCCCCGGTGAGACTGAGGCGGATTTTCAAAACACCCTGGACTTGGTGCAGCAGGTTTCTTTTCAGCAAGCCTTTTGTTTCAAATATTCTCCCCGTCCCCAAACCAGGGCGGCCTCCCTGCCGGAACAAATCCCGGAGGAAGTCAAAGCCGAACGCCTGGCCCGTCTCCTGGAACTGCAGGACCGTCAAACCCTGGCAGCCCACCAGCGTTTGGTGGGACAGACCCTGGAAGTGCTGGTGGAAGGGGAGAGCAAACGTTCAACCGACGAACTTACAGGCCGGCTCAGGACCAACCAGGTGGTGAATTTTTCCGGCCCCCGGGAACTTGTCGGCCAATTGATCCCTGTGGAGATAACCGAGGCCCATCCCCACTCCCTGAAAGCGCGATGGGTGGCAGAGCCCTCACCTCACAGCCGTCGACCGGTGGTCGAGGGCGAGCCCAGGAGGTTGTCATGTTAAGACAGATGGTGGTTTCGGGTTTGACCATTGACCCCTTCACCAACAGCCCCATCATGATCCTCAAGGATGTGGACTCGGACAAGGCGGTGCCCATTTGGATCGGCTTGCTGGAGGCCACGGCCATCGCCAGCGAGTTGGAGAACATAAAATTTTCCCGCCCCATGACTCACGACCTCCTGCGGAACATCATGGAGAGCATGGACATCCAGGTAATGCGGGTGGAGGTCTGCGATCTTCGGGACAACACCTATTTCGCCCTGATTCATCTCCACAGGGAGGGGAAAGATATCACTATCGACGCCCGCCCCAGCGACGCCATCGCCCTCGCCCTGCGCGTCGGCGCCCCCATCTTCGCGACCGAAGAGGTCATCGCGGCCTCTTTCCTGAAGGAAGAGCCGGAATAGGGTCCGCCGGGACTGGCGGGGGCTCTTTCACTCCGAACGTCCCTCGGGCGGGGCCCAAG
>JBAQHL010000370.1:0-1580 GCA_049288295.1 Desulfobaccales bacterium | reverse complement strand
GGTAGGAGATGTTCAGGCGGCGGGCCAGGCGGGTCACCACCCGCACCGACTCCATGCCGGCCACGTGGCCCCGGACCCGGTACAACCCCCGGCGCTGGGCCCAACGGCCATTGCCGTCCATGATAATGGCCACGTGACGGGGGATTTTTTGGGGCTCCAGAGGCATAAGATGTTCAGTCAACGCTGCCCTCCGGACCCTTAAAAGGACATGATCTCCTTTTCTTTTTCGGCTGCCTGGGCTTCAACTTTCTTGGTGTATTCATCGGTGATCTTCTGGACTTCATCCTGACCCCGGTGGGCGTCGTCCTCAGCCAGGAGTTTTTCTTTCTTCATCTCTTTGAAATCCTCGTTGGCTTCCCGGCGGACATTGCGCAAGGCCACCTTGGCCTCCTCCTCCATCTTTTTCACCATCTTCACCAGGTCTTTCCGGCGTTCGGTGGTGAGGGCCGGAATAGGCAGGCGGATGATCTTGCCGTCGTTGACGGGATTTAGCCCCAAGTCGGATTTGAGGATGGCCTTCTCGATATCCCCCAGCACCGAGGAATCCCAGGGTTGGACGGTGAGCAGCCGGCTCTCCGGCGCCGCCAGGGAAGACACCTGGTCCAAAGGCATGGTGGTACCGTAACACTCCACCTTGATCCCTTCCAGGAGGGCCACGGAGGCCCGCCCGGTGCGCACCCGGGAGAGGTCCCGGGCCATGGCCTCCAGGACCTTGTCCATTTTGCGTCTGGTTTCGCTGAGGACCTCATCTTTCGTCGCCGCGCGTCTCCACGATGGTGCCCACTGCCTCTCCGAGCACCACCTTCTTCATATTTTCCGGCTCCAGCAATTTGAAGACGATGATGGGGATATGCTGTTCCATGGCCATGGTGATGGCGGTGCTGTCCATGACCCGGAGGGATTTTTCCAGGACATCGAAATAGGTCAGGCGGGGGAACAGGACGGCTTGGCCGTCTTTTTCCGGGTCCCGGTCGTAAATGCCATCTACCCGGGTGCCTTTGAGGATAGTCTCGGCCCCGATCTCGGTGGCGCGCAGGGCCGCCGCGGTATCCGTGGTGAAGTAGGGGCTGCCGGTGCCGGCGCCGAACACCACGATGCGGCCTTTTTCCAGATGGCGCATGGCCCGGCGGCGGATATAGGGCTCCGCCACCTCGTTCATGGTGATGGCGCTCATCACCCGGGTGGGCACCCCGGCTTTTTCCAGGGCGTCCTGAAGGGCCAGGGCGTTGACCACGGTGGCCAGCATCCCCATGTTGTCGGCCACGGCCCGGTCAATTCCTTGGGCGCTGGCTTCCAGGCCCCGGAAGATGTTGCCGCCTCCCACCACGATCCCGATTTCCACCTTCAGGTCCACCACGCCCTTGATCTCCCGGGCGATGGCTCTCAGGGTGGCGGGGTCCAGGCCGAATTTCTTCTCCCCGGCCAGGCTTTCGCCGCTCACCTTCAGGAGGATGCGGCGATATTTGAGGGGCGGCGATGCCATGGAGGTCTCGCTCAGGCGCCCACCTGGTAGCGGGTGAACCGTTTGACTTTGAGGTCCTTGCCCCCCAGCTTGACGCCCACTTCCTTGAGGAATTGGC
>JBAQHL010000369.1:0-6980 GCA_049288295.1 Desulfobaccales bacterium | reverse complement strand
GGAGTATACCGGGACATAGACCAACTGGCCTTGGGAAAGCTCCGTCCCGCCGGCCGCCTGGGCGGTGCAGGGGAAAAAGCCAAGACACATCGAAAGGCTGAGGCAAAAAAAGAACCAAAACCGAGCCTGGGTATTCATAGGTGCTCTCCTTTAACTAATCTTTCCCACAGGAAAACTGTATAAAAATTCCGGCGATTCTCCAAATGTTTGAGAAAGGCTTCAGCCTTTCCGGACCGGTATAATACCATAAATTTCCCAGGTGAAAATCATAGTTATTACTGATTGAGACCAAGTTGCCGTCAAAGAGGTAATAAAATGTCGGCGCAGGCTTTAGCCTTTGGGCACGGCAAGCCGTGCCCCTAAAGAAAAATTACTTGTTTGAGAGCACCTTGGTATAAGACCTCTGCTCGGGAAAGTTGAGACTTTTGCGAAAGTCCCAAAACCTGTCATTTAACACAGCGGCCGTCTAATCCCCGAACCATTTGGAAATACGAGTTCCTTCGCTTCCCTCCGGAGGACAACTATGCTTTTCGGCGAGGTCTCACTTTGTTAAAAAAGAGAAATGGCAGAAAGGATTGAAACCTTTGATGGGCTTCTGGAAACCATAAAAGGGGGTAGCCTGAATGAGCTACCCCCCTTGATTTCCCTGGTAGGCGGAACAGGGCTCGAACCTGTGACCCCCGGCTTGTAAGGCCGATGCTCTCCCAACTGAGCTATCCGCCCTCCTTTATGTATGAGGACTTTCCTTTGTGGCGATTTTTAAGTCACAATCTGAGTCGTAATCGTCACTAACTTCAACAGCACCCCGAAGATTAAAGCCCGGGGAGCGCTGTCAGCCTGGTGAAAAACTATCTTTACCCCGGCAGTGTCATTCTGAGCGCAGAGAAAATCTCGTCTTATCAACAAGTTATCGTATTACAGGCATGTCGATGGCGCAAATTACAGCAACCCCTCCGGAGCACCCCGGCCCGGTTGCACAGGGTCGCGCAAAAAACTTGTCCCGTTAGATGCAGCGCCAGCGATTTGGGTTATGCGGATAATTTACCACCATCTTGGGATTTGTGAAGACCCAAGAGCTATTTTTTATCCCATGCCGGCAGGCATACTGATTCCTCGAACTGGGAGCAGGCCGGGCGCAGATCTCCGGCCACCGCCCGGTAAGCCGAAAGCTGCATCTAGCCGCCTGCCCGACAGACCGATTCGCCCACGATAATTTTGGTTCCAGGCTTTCCTTGAAATCAGCCGGGCTAGTGCAGCGAAGCCATGTCATCCCTTTTTAAAGGTAATCAGATAAGATATTTTGGCGGCAAATTCCAGTCTATTCCGGGTGATCCAACAACTGACGCAAAATCACCCAGCGTGTGAGGACAAACCCCAGCGGGGCAGTGTACATGGCCTTGAACAAGGCGAACCAGCCCAGGGGCAGTCCGGAAAGACCCAGGGCATGGAACAGCCCAAAAGTGAGCGGGGTAAGGACACAGGCGGCGCCAAGGCCAAGCAGCAATCCGAGAGACCAGGCTTGTTTGGGCAGGTGAGCAAGCAGACGGGCAGCCCGAGGGTATCCATTCGCGGTTTCAAGGCGCCCGTTATGAAGAGCTTGACGCACCCCCGAGGCGGTAAACAGTGCCACCAACAGCGACAGGACGAGGCAGGTCACCGCAGTGTCGACAACAATGCTGTTTCCTCCCCAAAGGGGCACAAAGTTCATGTGCCGGTTGAGGAGCCAGGCCAACGCCGGGTTGGCCGCCAGATTAATTACGGCGCAAGTTATTCCTTGCGCACGGATGTAAGAATCGACCGGCTGCGGCTGCATTATTTAGTGGCCCATCTGTGCCCTTGTATTCAATAGCGTCAGTGGCCGCACTGCACCCCTTCTATCTGCTCTGAAAGGGGAGCAATCCTGAGTTTGAGAGAAGGGATCCCTGAAAAATTACGCCAGAACGAACGCCGGCTCAGTAATACGTTCCTTTTGTTTGAAAGGCGCTGCGGCGCTGCCGGGCCGTTTCCCAAAGTTCACTCTCGAAGGCTTCCGGGGAAGTGCAGTATAGACGCCACATCTGCCGGTATTTTTCAGGCAAAACTATGATGCCCTGTTTGTCGGCGACTCCCTCGAGAGTGATCCTCGCGGCCTCCTCTGCGGATATGGCGTCTTCGGGGGGCTTAACTGTTCCAAAGATAGCGGTGGCGACATTTCCGGGGCACACCACAGAGAAATGAATGCCCTCGTCCCCCAGCTCGAAGCGCAGGCTTTCGCTTAAACCAACCACCGCATACTTGGTGGCGCAGTACAGAGCTTGAAATGGCGGGGGAATAAGCCCGGCAATGGAGGCGGTGTTGACGATGTGGCCTCCCCCCTGGCGGAGCATGATCGGCAGGGCGAAATGGGTCCCATAGATGACGCCCCAAAGGTTGATGTCGATGATGCGGCGCCAATGTTCCAGCGTTACTGTCTCAATGGGCACAGTACCGCCGATGCCGGCGTTATTGAAGAGAAAGTCGAGCCGGCCGTGACGCGCCGCGGCCTCTTCAACCATTTGCCGGACCTGCTCCTGGCTGGTCACGTCCACTGACATGGAATGAACCCGCCCGGTATGGGCGCCGAGTTTTTCCACCGCGGCTTTGAGCGTCTGCGCATCCCGGTCCGCCATCAAGACCACCGCCCCGGTTTGCAGCAGCGCTTCAGCCAGGGCAAAACCGATGCCCGAGGCGGCGCCGGTAACCACGCACCCTTTGCCGCGGAAATACTCTTCTCCTTGCATATGCTCTCCTTTGGCGGTGCCGGCTGCCCCCGCACAAAAAGCCAGGGGTGTGTTTCAGATCTAACTACTTGCACCCGGTCTACTTGAGAACACGCGCCTGCATGGATTTCAACCTGGCGACGCCTTTAAACATGATGGCAGGGGCCAACTCGCTTACCGGCAACTCCGCCAGTGCCTTAATGATGTGGTGGTAGTGGGGATTTTGCTGCCAGGTTAGCTGCGTCCACTGCACGGTGCCGTTCCCGGTCCAGGCGCCTTCAACCTCAAGGCTCTGGGGATAAAGTATGGGTTGGCTCAAATCCGCTCCCGGACCCCCGACCTTGGGAATATAACGCCACCCAAAGCACGCTCTTTCGGCTGCTCGGGCCTTAATGTCCGCCAGTTGCGGCCCATCCACGGGCTTGGCCCCCATCATCTCCAGGCGTAAAAAGGTGTTCCCCTCAAAAGTGGCGTTCGTGAAGTAATTCTGCTGAATTTTGTGCAGGTCCTGGATGTCGGCATAGATCTTCGGGATGCCGGTTTGTTCCCGCCCCCCCAGGATGGGGGCGGTTTTATTCTCCCAGACCACCAGGGCAAACACCCCCTCCACCCGGTCACGTTGGCCTTGAAACCGCGCCGGGACGCCAACCTCGATCAGGTTATAACTTGACCCCGCCATCCACTCGATTTCTCGGCACTGGGCGCAGGCGATAAGCAGTTCCGGCCGCAGCAGCTCAAAGCCCTCGGGCAGAAAGTCGGATAGCCGGCCGCCATCGGTGGTGCAGGTATAGGATATTTGCACCATATCTCGATAAATGGTGCCTGCGGGGTCATAGTCCCATCCACCAAAATGGGCGGGCATCTGGTAACATTTGTGGTCTTCAAACTTAAACATGGGGTGTTTTGTCCTCCAACCCATTCATGCCCGGATTTTCTGGGTCTTGTCCCCCCAGTGGCCTTCCCCTGATTTAAGGTGGAGGGTAACAATTGCTCAAAATTACAGGTATTTCACCATTAAAGTGACTAAAAAGTCAAATTTTTTAAAGGAATAAGGCCGCGAAAAATTGACCGGTGGGCCCGCACTTCGATCTAACGGGATGGCAAATCAAAGGCTATCCCCGTCAGGGAAAACCTGAGTAAAATATGGGCAAGCATGAAAAGCCGGTAGGGCGGGCCTCCGTGCCCGCCCCGCTTATCCGCACAGGCTGGAAAGCCTATGCCACCCCTGAGGAACTTTTCAAGACAGTTATTCATGAGCCTTTGGCTCCCCCGTAAATTATGAAAAGTGTAGCACAGCCCCTCAATTGCGAGGTCATAGGGCGTGCCGCGCACGCCATCAGCCAGTTGTGGCGGCCATGGGCCACCCTATAAGTAAATGTAGGGCGGGCACTGCCCGCAAAATATAGCGGTGGGCGGCGCCCACTCTGCATAAACTTTTCCGGAACAGAGGTCTCAAGGTAAGTGCTCAACAGCGGTGCGCCTGGAAAAGCCTCCTATTTTTTTCATCAAGCCTTCAGGATAGCTGTTCAAGGGAATCGGCAAAAGGAAAAAACCATTAGGAACAATGAGATGGCGATATTGCTAAACCTCAGCAGCAGATAGCCTCCGGCCACATATCCCAACCGAGCCTGGCCTCATCAGAAAAATGCCTGAGCCAAGGGTCAGAATATCCCTTATTCCTGTTTGGCATGAAAATCAATAAATACATTACTAAATTAGATACTTGGTAAAAATTAATCACCAGCATCATAAATTAAATTTGTTAGAAATTAATTTTTTTGAAAAAAAAGCTTGCTTTTTTATCAGGTATTATCTTATCAAATAAATCAGGTATATCCTGATGTCAAAAAAAAATACCGGAAAAACACTTAAGGAGGAGTAAGGCAATGGCAAGGAAGCTTTTTATCATGGCGGCGATCATCAGCCTGGTCTCTCTGGCCCAGGCGACCCCAGGGTTGGCGGACACCTATAACTTTACCACTGAAGCCTATCTTGGAGGTAATGACGCCTACAGACAAACATGGTGGCACAATTTTTCTAGTGTAGCAAACCCATGGGCTGCAGGAACGGAATTTGTTGGAGGGGGGCCAGTATTTACTGCCAGTGTAGGTGAAGAAGGTTTAGCAGTGTGGAAAATTGGCCGTTATACAACAGACCCAACGGTATTTCTGCCCTTTACCAATACCAATCCTGGAGCTTATAATTCAGATGATGGTACACATACACTTACCTTTGATTCAACAGTAGCTAACCCTCATTTCTTCATTAAGGTAAATGATGAACTGACCATCTCAGCTCCGTTAACTCTTCTCACTTATACCGCTAAGTTTACACCTGATCAAACTGCCTACAGACTTAGTGATACGGAACTGATTGGAACAGGTGTTTATTTAGACAAGGAGTTTATGTTTACAATGAGAGGGTTTGTGAATACACAAACTAACCATATATCCCATGGAGGTTATATTACCTCTTTTACCTTGGAATATCCTAACAACGCGGTTCCCCTTCCCGGGGCGGTGTGGCTCCTGGGCACGGGGCTTTTGGGGTTGGCCTGTGTGGGCTGGCGCCGGAGAAATTAACCTCGGAACAAGGAAGCAGCTGAAGCGGAGACATCAACTCAACCCTGCTGAACTGAATTTCAGACAGGCATCCGGATGGAGAAAACGTGAGCGAATATTTTGTCGCCGGCGGAGTGTATAAGGACTACCAGGGGAAGGAACGCTTCGTCCTGATGGCCCCGACCCGGAAGGAGCCGCCCTATCTGATGATCAACGGCTTCACGCCATACTTCGGCCTTCTGGGCCACAAGGCCCATATCTACCGGGTGGAAGAGGATTACACCCTATCCCTGGTGGCCCCGTCCGTTACAGCACTGGAATGGGGGGTCAAGGCCCCGGAGAAGGTAGCTCTTTGCAGAAAAGTGCTGAAAAAGCTGCAGACCGCAGTGAAAAATTTATAACCCCCAAAGAAAATGCTGGATTGGCCCCCGGACCTTTAGGGGAGACACTCAGAGGAGGCTGCAAAGACAAGGGGTAAGCCCGGTGGGCTGGGCTTACCCCTTTGTCGCGGCATCTATACCGATTGCCAGAATTTTATTCTTTTCCCCCCTCACCCAACCCCCTCCCACCGTGGGGAGTGGGCTTAAAAGCTCTCTTTGCAAAATCACTGCCGGACAGGCCTGCCCTTGCCCCCCTTTAAAAAAGGGGGGAATTTGAGCCCTTTTTTTCTTGTGGGGACATGGCAGAAAAGCATCATAGCAATTACGGGACGCAACATTAGATTCTTCGCTGCGCTCAGAATGAAAAGACCCCAAGTTTGGGGTCTTAAAATAGCTTTTTTGTGGCGGGGACGACGAGACTCGAACTCGCGACCTCCGGCGTGACAGGCCGGCGTTCTAACCAACTGAACTACGCCCCCGGGAGGAAAGTAAAAAGTAAAAAGGAAAAAGGAAAAAGGAAAGAAAAGGAAAAAGCAAAGAAAAGTTAAAAGTAAAGGAAAAAGTTATTAGTCAGTGCAGGAAATAGATTAATGCAGCGCCGCCGCCCTCGGCGGCGCCTTCGCTTTTTGTCACCCTGAGCGCAGTGAAGGGTCTAGATTCTTCGGTCGCAAGCTCCCTCAGAATGACAGGAATCTAGAGGCTTTTTCCAGAGGCTCCAAAGTTAATCCATTTTTCGCTCTGAGTAATATCTCTTGACCAGCACCGGGCTAGTCGAATATCCTAAGAAAGCATTTCAAACCTATTTTTTTGTTATCCTGAACGAAGTGAATGATCTCATCTCCCTGAAAATGCGAGATTCTTCGCTTCGCTCAGAATGACGTTCCTGGTGAATTTGAGGTTTTGGAATAGCTTCTAATAGGGTGTTTGTTTGATCGGGAGGTAATTCAATGAAAAAGGTTTTTGTAGTATGTGTCGTCACTGCTGTAGTAATGATTGGCGGGTTAAGAAGCGTGATGGCTGATAACACCCAGGCACCTGTCTCCAATGAGGCTTATCAATTAACAGACCCGTGCCGTCCGCTTACGGTGTCGCCGGGCGAGAAATTCTTTATTGTCATTGCTTCCAACCGGACAACGGGATTTTCGTGGCAAATTGGAAAACCAATTAACGAGGAGGTGGTAAGGCTCTTGGAAGCAAAATATATACCTGCCAAGAGCGGCCTTGTCGGTGCAGAGGGGAAAGAAGTATGGACATTCACTGCGGTTGCGCCAGGGCAGACAACAATCTCCTTAAAGTATAGC
>JBAQHL010000368.1:0-4113 GCA_049288295.1 Desulfobaccales bacterium | reverse complement strand
GGAAGGGCCGTCAGGTCTGCGTTTGGAAGGGGCTGCGCCTGCGTCCCGGCGCCAGGATATACAGGAACAGAAAGCCGGCCACGAACCCGCCCACGTGGGCCCAAAAAGCCACGCCCACATCAGCCCTGGCTCCCAGGATGGAGAAAGTCCCGGAGAAAAACTGCAGCAGGAACCAAACGCCGAGGAAAACGTAGGCGGGCACCTCGATAATAACAAAAAAGAGGATTGGGACGAGGGTGAGGACCCGGGCCGCGGGGAAAAGGGAAAAATAAGCCCCCATGACCCCGGCGATGGCGCCGCTGGCCCCCACCATGGGTATGGGTGAGGTGGGACTGGAAAGCAGTTGGGCAAAACAGGCGGCCGCCCCGGTCAGCAGATACAGGACCAGAAATTTTACGTGTCCCAGGGTGTCTTCCACGTTATCGCCGAAAATATACAAGGTCCACATATTGCCGATGAGGTGAAACCAGCCGCCGTGGAGAAACATGGAAGTGAAGACAGGGATGACGCTGCCGGTCAGATTGCCGTGCCCCAGGTGCAGGAAAAAATTCCTGGGCACAAAGCCAAAGACCTGGATGAATTCCTCCAATTCACGGCCCATGGAAAGTTCGAGAAGAAAGACCAGGGTATTTAGGGTGATAATTGCATAGCTGAGCACGGGGACGCGGCTTGAAGGTATATTGTCTCGTAACGGGATCATGAAAAATCTCGAACCATTATGACGGGAGCATTTGCATAAATCTAAGTCCTTCGGCGTAGGAGAGCAAGTTTTTATTGGAAAAAAGAGGATTGGGGGGCAAAGGGGTATTTAAGGCCGGCTATCCAGGAGGCGTTTTCCAGGCAAACTCACAGCGATCCCGCTTTTCTCCAGGAAGGGCTCCAGGGGGATGACGTCGTCCACCAGGAGGAAAACCAGGTTCGGCCCCTGCCACCGTTCATGAAACCCTTGGGGGGTGATGAGGTAATTTTCACGGGCAGGAACCGGGTAGGGAAACTGGGGCAAGCCCTGGCGCTGCACCATGAGAATGGGGCGCCCGCTGTAAAATGCCAGGGAGGCCCCATATTCAAACTCCTCGATGGCTTCCATGACCACCAGGTCCTGGGGGCCGGCCGCGTGGCGGATATATTCCCCGGGAATTTTATCGCTGAGCAGGGGGGAAAGGGCCAGCATGGTTTTCCAGGTGAAAAACAGGAGGGCCAGGGCCAGGGCGCCATAAAACAGGAGGGCCGCGGCCGGCCGGCGCCAGCCGAGGACCACCCCCCCGAAAGCCAGGATGGGCACCCAGAGGCTGGCCTGCCGGGCCACCGGTTGGATGAGGGGGAACATGCCGAAAAACTCCCGGCGGTTGGCGGCGCAGATTTGCTCCAGGTAAGGCAGGAGCACCAGGAGGGCCAGACCCAGGAGTCCCAGGAGGAAGAGGGCCACAGGCAGGCTGCGGTCCCGGGAGGTTTCCAGGGATTGGGCCAGGGCCCACCCCACCACCAGGGCCAGGGGCGGCAAGGCCGGGAGCGAGTAATACTCGATGCGGCTGGAGGACACCGAGTAAAAGCCCATGATGACTGCGGCCCACAGCAAAAGAAAGCGTCCCCGGCGGGGGTAGTCCGGCCAGGCGGTTTTCCGCCAAAAACGATAGAGGGCCACGGGGAGCAACAGACCCCAGGGGAGCAGCCAGATAAACAGAAAAAGCCAAAATCCCGGCAGCGGAAAGGGGGTGATATCCGGTGGGTGGCGCTGGCCGAAAAAGCGGAGGATTTGCTCGTTTAAGATGTGGTGCTGCAAAAAACCGGGATAAGCCCGTTCCATGGCCCAGAACCAGGGAACGGTGAGCACCAGAAAGACCAGCCAGCCCCGCGGGTCCCAGGCCAGGGATAACAGGCGGAAACGGCCGCGATACCAGGCATAGCCGCTCAGGATCATGAGGGGAAAAGCCAGGGCGATGAAGCCCTTGCTGAGAAAACCCACGGCCAGGGAGGCCATGAACAGGAGCGCCCAGGGCCAGGCCGGTTCGTCTTCGGCGTACACCACCACACAAAGGGCGGCCAGCAGGGACAGGGTGACCAGGTGGTCCGTGAGGAGCTGGAGGTGGAGGGTGAAAAAGCCCACGCTGGTAAGGAGCACGACCCCCCCCAGCCAGGCGGGGCGGGGCCCCAGAAGGCGGCGGCCGATGAGATAGGTGAACCACACCTCCCCCAGGCTGATGAGCAGGGTGGGGAGGCGGGAGGCCCAGTCCGACACCCCGAAAAGGTGGTAGGCGGCCAGGTTGACCCAGTAAAGCAAGGGAGGCTTGTCGAGATAGCGGGCGCCGTTCAGGGTGGGGGTGAGCCATTGCCCTGAGGCATGCATCTCCTTGGGGATGAGGGCGTACATGGCCTCGGCCCGGCTCAGGGGCCAATCCCAGATGGCCGGCAGGAAGATGACCAGACCCAGGAGAATCAGGGAAAGTCCCGGCAGCCACTCAGGAAGGGGGGATTTTGCCTGGGTCATTTGCAGATGAGCGGGTGCGGGCAAGTATCAGGTCAGATTCCACCGGAGCATGGTCCACAAGTCGGTGAGGCTGCCGCCCATCTGGCGCACCACACTGGGCTCAAAGCCTGAGTGCATCATGCATTGGGCGCAGCGGGGGTCGCGTTCCGGGCCGTAGCTCTCCCAAGGTGTTTTTTCCATGAGGTCCCCGAAGGTGGGATAATGATGGTCCAGGATCTGGTAGCAGGGCGCCCGCCATCCCTGGGTATTGCGGGTGGGGTTGGCCCAGGGGGTGCAGTCATAATGGCGCTCGCCCCTAAGAAAGCTCAGATACAAGGGAGTGCTGAAGTAGCGGAACTTGTGCGGACTTTGGTGGAGGCGGCTGAATTTTTCCTTGATTTCCTCCCGGCTTAAAAACAATTCTTTCGCCACCCCCTGAAAACTATAGGCCGGCGACACCAGGATGCCGTCCACCCCCAGGTGGGTCAGTTGGGCAAAAAGGCTCTCAATTTCCCGGACGTTGGACTCTCTGTAAATAGTGGTGTTGGTGCAGACCCGGAAACCCTGATCCTTGGCCGCCTTTATAGCACGGAGGGCGAGATCGAACAAACCGGCGCGACCCAGGATGAGGTCATGGGTCTCGGCCAGGCCGTCCACGTGGATGCTCAGGGTCAGGCGGGGGGAGCGGGGCAGCCGGGGCAGGGCCTTCTCCAGCAAAATGGCGTTGGTGCACAGGTAGATATGCTTGCGCCGGTTAACCAGTTCCTGCACCAATTCATAAACCGGGGGGTAAAGGAGGGGTTCGCCGCCGGTGACGGTGACCACGGGCGCGCCGCAGTCCTCCACCGATTCCAGGCATTCCTCTATGGTTAGAGAATCACCCAGGGTGTTCCGGTATTCCTGGATGCGGCCGCAGCCGGCACAGGCCAGGTTGCACTGGTGGGTGGGCTCCAGCATCAGCACCAGGGGAAATTTCTCTAGGCCCTGAATTTGTTGTTTTACCAGGTAGCGGGCCAGGTCAAAGCTGAGACTTAAGGGGAAGCGCATGGTGAGTTTCCAGTTTCGAGTGGTGGGTTTCTCAGGTGTCAGCCCGGTTATGCAGAGATGTTTGCTTCTCACACCCGCCGGGCACTCCATCCAGGAATCCCAACCACCACAAGGTTGATACTGAGGATAATTTATAACAAACCTGAGGTTGCGCAAAGCACCCGGCGAGGGCAGAGACCTCAAGGATCGCCTTTTTCATTATTGCCGCTTGTCTGTTGCCGTTACAACTCAAAAATCGCAACTTGGAACTCTGCGAAACCCTTGCGGTCACCCTGAGTGAGGAAAAGAATCTATTATTTTCAGATAGATACGAGATTCTTCGGTAGCTCCGCTCCCTCAGAATGACAATTTTAAGGAAATTCGCAGAGCTCTCAGCTTGGAACTCGAGGGTTTCAAACATAACCGCGCTCCTGAAACCAGGTCACCGCGTCCTTCAGGGCCTGGCGCACCGGGGTTTGGGGGAGGCCCAGTTCCCGTAAGGCCTTGCCGCTGTCAAAATACATGAATTTTTTGGCCATCCTGACGCCAGCCACCGGCAGGCGGGGAGGTTTGCCGCTGACATGGGTGGCAAAGAATTCGTCAAGGTATGACAGGGCCAGGAT
>JBAQHL010000367.1:0-3013 GCA_049288295.1 Desulfobaccales bacterium | reverse complement strand
ACCCTGCCCCTCGCGCAAGCTCTCTCCCCTTAAGACGGTAGCACGGGCTTCCAGCCCGTGCAGGCCCGGGCAAGATGCCCGGGCTACCGGGAATAACTCGGGAGCATAGGCGTCTCTCATGTGAGGGAACAGGCAGGATGCCTGTTCTCCCGCTAAAAGCTCTATTGGGTTGTCCCTCCGCCCCCCTGGCACTCACCCCATCCGCTCCCGCAGGCGGTGGACGTTGCCGGCGACATCGCCGTCGTCGAAAATACCGGAGCCCGAGACAAAGACATCCACCCCGGCGGCCACCAGGTCATCGATGGTGTCCAATTGCACGCCGCCGTCCACCTGGAGCAGGGCCTTAAGTTTCTGGGCGTCGATCATTTCCCGCAGTTTTTTGATTTTAGGCAGGGTGGCCCGGATGAACTTCTGGCCGCTGTAACCGGGATTCACGGTCATAAGGAGGACCATGTCCACCTCACCCAGAATCACCTCGAGGGTGGAAAGGGAGGTGGCGGGGTTCAAGACCACCGTGGCCTTGGCCCCCAGTTCCTTGATTTGCTGGACCAGGCGGTCCAGGTGCCAGGCGGCCTCCACCTGCACCCCCAGCCAGTCGGCCCCGGCGTCGATATATTCCTTGATGTAAAGGTGGGGGTTGGAGATCATCAGGTGAACGTCCAGGGGCAGTTTGGTGATTTTCCGGACGGCCTTGAGAACCGGCAAGCCGATGGTGAGGTTGGGCACAAAGTGGCCGTCCATGACGTCAAAGTGGATCCAGTCAACACCGGCGGCCTCCGCTTCTTGAATGTGCCCGGCCAGCCGGCCGAAATCGGCGGAGAGGATGGAGGCGGAAAGTTTTTTGTTGGTAAGCGTCATTTGTCACAGAGTCCCATTAATGGCGCAGGCTAAAGCCTGCGGCTACATTTTTTGGTTAGATACAGGCAAAACGTTAGCGGACATTGCTGGGGTAATTCTCTCTAAATGGCTTCAGTCCCCCAGCCAATCGGTGTGAAACGCACCGGGACGGTCCTCCCGCTCGTAGGTGTGGGCCCCGAAGTAATCCCGTTGGGCCATGATGAGGTTGGCGGGCAGGCGCCGGCTGCGGTAGGCGTCCACATAGGCCAGGGAAGCCATGAGGGCCGGGGCCGGCAGGCCCAAATCCGCGGCCGCCTTCACCACCTCCCGCCAGTCTCCCTGCCTGGCCGCAATTTTCCCCCCGAGGACCGGGTTCATCAGCAGGTTGGGGAGGTCCGGCCGGCTGTCATAGGCCTTGACAATATCTTCCAGCAGGGCCGCCCGGATGATGCAGCCCCCCCGCCAGAGGCGCGCCACGGCCCCCAAGTCGAGCTGGTAGCCATGGACCCGGGAGGCCTGGCGCAGCAAGGCCATGCCCTGGGCAAAGGCCGTCAAAAAAGAGGCAAACAGGGCGTTTTCCAACTTGGCGATAAAGCCTTGCCGGTCTCCCGGACCGGGAAAAAAGGGCCCGGGCCCGGGAAGGACCCCGGCGGCCTTTTCGCGTTCGTCTTTCAGGGCGGAGAGGTGCCGCATGGACACCGCAATGTCGATGGTGGGGATGGGCACGCCCAGGTCCAGGGCGGCCCTGGATGTCCAGATGCCGGTGCCCTTTTGTTGGGCCACATCCAGGATCAGTGGCACCAGGGGCTGACCCGTCTCCTTGTCCCGGCGTTTGAGGATGTGGGCAGTGATCTCCACCAGGTAAGATTTCAGCAACCCCTGATTATAGCCCGCAAAGACTTCGGCCATCTTCGCGCAGTTCAACCCCAGGCCCCGCATGAGTAAATCATAGCCCTCGGCGATAAGCTGCTCCAGGGCGTACTCGATGCCGTTGTGCACCATCTTGACGAAGTGTCCGGCGGCGCCGGGCCCCAGGTAGGAGACGCAGGGTTCATCGCCGACCTGGGCTGCGGCCGCCGACAGCAGGGGTTCGACCCGGGCAAAGCCCTCCCGGGAGCCACCCGGCATGAGGCTGGGGCCGTAGCGGGCCCCCAACTCCCCTCCTGAAACCCCGAGGCCCAGGAAGAGAAAACCGGCTGCCGCCAGGGCCTGGGCCCGGCGGTCCGTGTCGGCAAAATGGGAGTTGCCGCCGTCGATGAGCAAGTCCCCCGGGGCCAGCAAAGGGGTTAGTTCGGCGATGACTGCGTCCACCGGCGCCCCGGCGGACACCATCATGAGGAGGCTTCGGGGAGGCCGGATAAGGTCCAGCAATTTCGGCAGGGTGTAGGCCGGGTGGATGTCCCGTCCCACCGCCTCACCCCGGGCAAACTCCCGGGTTTTGTCGGGGGTGCGGTTGAAAACCGCCACCTTGAAGCCGTGGTCGCTGAAATTCAAGGCCAGGTTGCGGCCCATCACCCCCAGGCCGATGAGACCCAGATCACAGGTGGCGCTTGCATCGGCGCTCATGTTCCCCCCGCCTGTTCCAGCCTGGCTACCTTTTCCAGGCGCCGCCGGAAACGGGCCTCGCCCTTGAAGCGGGCGTTCAGAAAGCTTTTCACCAGGTCCAGGGCCAGAGAATAGCAGGTAACCCGGCCCCCCAGGCACATGATGTTCATGTCGTCGTCTTCCACCCCCTGGTGGGCGGAGAAAATCTCATGAATGAGGGCGGCCCGCACGCCCGCCACCTTGTTGGCCGCCACGCAGGCCCCCACGCCGCTGCCGCAAATGGCCAGGCCCCGCGCCACTTCTCCCCGGGCCACGGCCTGGGCCAGGGGGATGACAAAGTCGGGGTAATCGTCAGCGTGGTTGTATGCGAAGGCACCGAAGTCCGCCACTTCATGGCCCAGGTCTCGAAGTTCCTCTATGAGCTGCCCTTTGAGTTCAAAACCGCCGTGGTCCCCGGCAATGCCAACCCTCATGAAGGTCTCCCGGATGAACTTGTCCCGCCCCTTTTATACCATTTGCACATCAAGCCCAGAGTTTTTTTCTATTGTTCTTACATGGCCAGGATCTCACGCACTTTTTTCACAATGGCCCCTCGGGAAATGCCCTCATAGTCCAGGAGTTCCCGGGGGGC
>JBAQHL010000366.1:0-1762 GCA_049288295.1 Desulfobaccales bacterium | reverse complement strand
GATCTCCACCTGGCGAATTTCACAGGTATTGGGACAACCCTGGCATTCAAAGGATTTTACGTGGTACTCCCGGTGGGCCAGGTCGAAGCCCTTGAAGCGCGAGGTCTCCCAGGTCCGCTCCCGCATGGCCAAAAGCGCCGCGCCGATGGCCCCGGTGACGTCGTGGTGGGGCGGCACCGTGATGGGCTTTCCCAGCACCTGCTGAAAGGCCGCGACAATGCCCCGGTTGGCGGCAGTGGCCCCCTGGTAAAAAATGGTGTCGCCGATGGGCCGGTCTTCGGCCACTTTGTTCAGGTAATTCTGCACGATGGAGTAAGAGAGCCCGGCCACCAGGTCTTCTTTGGCCGCGCCCCGCTGCTGGTGGTGCACGAGATCAGATTCCATGAACACCGTGCACCGTTCCCCCAGACGCACCGGCGTATGGCTCACCAGGGCAAGCTCGCCGAATTCACCCCGGATGGAGATCCCCAGCTTCTCCGCTTGCTCCTCCAGGTAGGAGCCGGTGCCGGCGGCGCACACCTTGTTCATCATGAAATCTACAATGGCTCCCTGCCTCAAACTGATGAACTTGGAATCCTGGCCGCCGATCTCGATGATGGTATCCACTTTGGGATTGATGGCCGCGGCGGCAGTGGCCTGCGCGGTAATTTCGTTTCTCACCGAATCGGCTCCGATAAAGTCCCCAGTGAGATAGCGCCCCGAGCCGGTGGTGGCCGCGCCCATGATCCGCACCCGCCCGTCGAGCTTTTCACCCACTCTTCTTAAACCCTCGGTGATGGCCTCCAGGGGCCGGCCCGCGGTCATGAGGTACTCCCGGGCCAGGACCTGCATGTCGGCATCGATGACCACCACATTGGTGCTGATGGAGCCTACATCGATTCCCAGGTAGCCTTCCACGATGCCCTCGGCTGGCAAGGGGATCACCGCATAGCTTTCCGGCCCCAGGACCGCCGGGGGTGTCAAGGCCGGCAGGCGATGGGCCTGCTCGGGCTCCCGGGATAGAAGCTGCCGCAAGGGGTCCAGGTCCAGGGAGAAGTTGGCGGGGGGTTGTTCCCGGGTCGCCAGCACCGCCCCGATGGCCCCCAGGGCGCAGAAATGCGGGGGAATGATGAGATCGGCTTCTTTTAGCCCAAAAATGGTTTGAAAGGCCTGGCGCACCCCCAGGTTATGGGCCACGCCGCCCTGGAAGGCCACCGGCGGGTGGATGATCTTCCCTTTGGAGATGTTGCTCTTCAGGTTCCGTGCCATGGCCAGGCAGAGACCGGCGATGATTTCGAAGTCCGGGGTGGCGCCCTGCTGGAGGTGGATCATGTCTGTCTTGGCAAAGACGCTGCAGCGCCCGGCGATACGGGGAGGCGTGGTGGATTTGAGGGCCAGCCGGCTGAACTCCTCGATGGTATAGCCCAGGCGGTGGGCCTGCTGGTCCAGGAAGGAGCCGGTGCCCGCGGCGCACAAGGTGTTCATGGCGAAGTCCTGAATCACCAGGCTGCCGTCTTCTTCGCCCACCAGAATAAGCTTGGCGTCCTCGCCCCCCATGTCGATGATGGTGCGAGCCTCGGGCCGGAAATGATACGTCCCCCGGGCCTGGGCGATGACTTCATTAATTAGGGTTCCCCCCAAAACCTCGGCCAGGACCTGGCCCCCCAGGCCGGTGAAGGCGGCCAGGCGGCAATTGCGCAAGGGGAATTCCGGCTCCAGGGAGGAAAGCAGCTCTGAGGCAACGCTCTGGGGTTGACCTAAATGGCGGCGGTATTCCTCTCTG
>JBAQHL010000365.1:0-1686 GCA_049288295.1 Desulfobaccales bacterium | reverse complement strand
GGCAGCAGCAAGAGAGGGAAGCCCTGGAAAAGGCTCTGGAGCAAAAGCGCACGGAGGTGGAAGAACTGATCCGTGCAACCGGCCTTTGTCCCCTGTGCGGCAGCCCCATGGATGTGGCCCACTTCCTGGAGGCCGTGCATGGCTGACGACTGGCTCTTTCCTCCGGACCCGCACCGGTACGCCGGCCTGCTGTTTATCGGGGACCCTCACGTGGCGGCCTCCCCGCCCGGCTACCGCCTGGACGATTACACCCAGGCCATCCTGGGGAAGCTGGCCGTTTCCCTGGAAGTTGCCCGGGAACACAACCTCCTGCCCATTATCCTGGGAGACCTCTTCCACCTGCCCCGCAATAACCCCAACGCTTTGCTGGTGGCCTTAATCGAACTGTTCCGCACCAGTCTCCCCTTCGTGCTGGTGGGGAACCACGACAAACACGAAGCCAGGCTCACCCGGGACGTCTCCCTGGCAGTTATCGAAGCCGCCAGAGTCATCCGGCTCATAGACCGGGCCGGGCCGGTGTGCTCTTTGCAGGTTGCCGACTGCCGGGTTCTTTTGGGGGCTTCCCCGGACTGGACGCCCTTGCCCCGTCAGGTGACGCTGAAGATGTTGGCCCCGTAACGTTCTGCAGCCCTGACATTGGCGGGGCTGGGTGCGCCGTAAAACAGGTCCAGGCTCACCGGCCCATGCTTGACCCCATGGCTCAACACGTCGATGATGCCCCGCTTGGCGATCTCGCCCTGAAGCCGGTGGAGGAACTGGGTGCGCCTGGGGCCCTCCTGGTCCAGTTCCAAAGCCCGGGCCGCCCTGGGCTGGGTGGCCTGCAGGAAGGCCCTGAGCTTGGCCAGGTCCACGGCGTGGTCCCGGTCGTAGTCTTCGTTATTCCCTGGCTGGTACCCGGCTTCGTTGACCAGGGACGAGACCATCAAGGCCTCAAGACCCTTTTCGCTGGTGTCCGTGTGCGCCATGCCTTCCCCTTCCGGTTTCTGCCCAAGCCCCGGATTTCAGCCGCAGAACCCTTTGCTGCTAGCTTACCAATTCCCGTAACACTTTCTGCATCTGCCCCTTGAGGACCGGGGCGTCCAACGCCACGATGTTCCAGATTTCCTCCGGGTCGATGTCCAGGTAATCGTGGACCAGCAAATTGCGCAGGGCCACAATGCCCCGCCAGTCCACCTCGGGATAGGCGGCCTTGACCCTCTCAGACAAACGTTTGATGGATTCTCCTAAAGTCTGGAGACTCCGCAGCACGGCATACCGGATCAGGTCCGAGGAGAGAAAGGCCTCCTTGCCCTCGGCGGCGAATTTTTCCAGGCGGGCGATTTCCTCCAGCACGTGGATGACATAGAATTTGTCATCTTTCATAAGGGTCTCGCTTCCGCCAGCACCCGGTCCCGGATATACCAGTGCAGGGCCTTTTCCGTGACCACGTCCACCCGGCAACCCAGGAGCTCTTCGAGATCGGCGATGAGGCTGCCGGGAAACCAGGGAGTGCGCTCTGGCCCGGTCTCAATGAGCAAATCCAGGTCGCTGCCTTCCCTGGCCTCCCCCCGGGCCGCGGAGCCGAACACCCGAATGCTCCGGACCCCGTGCCGGGCCGCGATCTTAAGAATCTCCTGCCGTTTTTCCTGCAACAGCCTTTCGATGTCCATAACTACCTCGTGAGGTTAAAAGGGTGAAGAACCAGTC
>JBAQHL010000364.1:0-5050 GCA_049288295.1 Desulfobaccales bacterium | reverse complement strand
TGACGGTGGACGAGAAAGAGGTAATCCGGCGAGACTATTTTATCCATCGCAAGTCGATGCGGCAGATAGCCCGGGAGAGGCATCACAGCCGGAAGACGATTCGCAAGGCCATCTATGACCCTGGAGTTGCCGGTCTACACCCGGAGTAAGTCAAGCACAAGTTCTACAGTAAACGCCGATTTTCTGGCGTAACTGGTTGATATTATTACACCGGCATCCGGAAATTGGAAAAATGCGGTGCCGAAAAGATAGCGGTATAACTCGATAATTTACTTGACATTAATGAATATACTTTGGCATTATTGCGGTGACCTGATGGAGGCGCCGCATGTTTGTCCGAGTCAAAACCAAAGGTCCTTACCGGTATCTCCAGATCGTGGAGAACCACCGGGAGGGCAAACGCACCGTGCAACGGGTCCTGGCCACCCTGGGCCGCGCCGATGAACTGGCCGAGAGCGGCGGCATCGATGTCCTGCTGAAGTCTCTGGGCCGCTTCGCCACCCAGGTCCGGGTCATCCAGGACTATGAGGAAGGACGACTGGAGGCCGGGGCCCTGCGACATATCGGCCCTGACCTGGTGTTCGGCCGTCTCTGGAAAGAGCTGGGTCTGGACGCCTTGATCAACCGGCTGCTGAAGGACCGGGGCTTTGAGTTTCCGGTGGAGCGGGCCGTCTACCTCACCGTGCTGCACCGGTTGTTTGAGTCCGGCTCGGACCGGGCCGGGGAGCGCTGGCGGCGGGACGTCCGGGTGCCCGGCAGCGACGGCCTGAAGCTGCACCACCTGTACCGGGCCATGCGCTGGCTGGGGGATAACCGGGCCGAGGTGGAAGAGGCCCTGTTTCGTCAGCGTCGCGATCTGTTCACGGAGTGCACCCTGGCTTTTTTTGACACCACCAGCCTTTACTTTGAGGGCCTGGGAGGAGAGAGCCTGGGGCGGTTGGGCTTCTCCAAGGACCATCGGCCGGACCGGCGCCAGATGATCGTGGGCGCGGTCCTGACCGAAACCGGCCGGCCGGTGTGCTGCGAGTTCTGGCCAGGCAATCAGGCCGATGCCCAAGCCTTGCTGCCGGTGGTGGCCAAGGTGAAGGAGCGCTTCGGGTTGACCCGGGTCTGCTGGGTGGCGGATCGCGGCATGATCAGCGCCAGCACCATCGAGGAGTTGGAGAACCAGAAACTGGAGTACATCCTGGGGGCGCGGCTCCGGCAGCAAAAGGAGGTGCGGGATCTGGTGCTGGGCTGCCCCGGCCGTTACCAGACGGTAGCGGACAACCTTCGGGTCAAGGAGGTCTGGGTGTGGGGGCGGCGATACGTGATCTGCCATAATCCCCTGGAGGCCGCCAAAGACGCGGCCGACCGGGAGGCGATGCTGGCGGCCCTGAAGGATAAGCTGCGACAGGGGGCCAAGGGCTTGGTGGGCAACCGCGGCTATAAGCGCTTCCTGAAGGTGGAGAAGGGCGCGGTGAGCATTGATCAGGCCAAGGTTAAGGCAGAAGCCCGTTTTGACGGGAAGTATGTCCTGCGCACCAATACCGGGCTGCCCGCCGCCGAGGTGGCGGTGCAATATAAGCGCCTGCTGCTGGTGGAGCAGTTTTTTCGGGCCGCCAAGTCGCTCCTTGACACCCGGCCCATCTTCCACCAGTGGGACGCCTCCATCCAGGGCCACGTCTTCTGCTCTTTTCTGGCCCTGGTGCTGCTGGACGAGCTGAAGCGCCGCCTGGCCCAGCGGGGTGTAGCGGCGGAATGGGCTGACATCCGCCGGGATCTCCTGGCCCTGGCGGAAGTGGAGGTCCGGGATGGTGAGCACTGGTATCTCCTGCGCACCGCCCTTCAGGGAGTGGCCGGCAAAGTCTGCCAGGCCGCCGGGGTTAGTATCCCGCCGCCCATGCGACCCTTGGAAAATGTGGTGCCGACAGATAATCGCGCCCTCACAACTAACTGATTTTCCGCTACTTTGCGTTATTGACTGTAGAACTTGGGTCAAGGTCCAAGGTAGCCATCGGTCCTTTTGAAGCGGTAATCCAGCAGTGGTTGCAGGAAGACCGGCAGCGCCCCCCTAAGCAGCGGCATACCGCCAGGCGGGTTTTCCAGCGGCTGCAGGAAGAGTATGTCTTACAGGTAAGGTCAGTTCATTCGCGAGGGAGAGAAAATCTGATTTCGGGGATTAGTTAGGCTTTGATATTCAATCAAATAAATCAATATTTAGTTTACTGAGCATTAGTTTCCCTCAACCGATCATCGAACTCTGTGAGAAGTTGGTTGGAATTTTGAAAATGCTCATTACCATGCTTGGGGGTGCAGATCCAAGAGGTATTTTTCCAATAAAGAGGCTTATTCTTGTGGAATACTGCCCGGTAGAGGGCCAGGGTGAGGGCGCCGGTTAATAACAGGCCCAAGGTCAGACTAGTAAACAGGAAGTAGGGATAGTCAGCATAATTCTTTTGTTTGTGCAGCCCCACGATTCCCAAGAGAAGAAATCCCGAGGTAAGGACTGCCCTGGTAAGCAATTCTAACAGATTGGCAAGGCTGAAGGGCTGAGGCAAGCCGGTCACACTGGCCAGTAAGCCTGACACGGTCATAACGAGAATTACAGGTGAAAACGCACTTCCTAAGGTCATAAAACTGATAAGAAGGCGTTGCTGGAGGGACAAATGACCGCCTCGCAGAATCGTCCTGAAATTATCGAAAAAAACGCGCACGTTACCGAAAGTCCAACGCATTTGTTGCTTGAGGAAGGCCTTAACGGTCACAGGGACCTCACTCAAAGCGTCCATGGGGAGATAAATGCTCCGATAACCCCTGGCCAGGAGCCGGACACTCAGGTCGGAATCCTCGGTGATACTGTTGGTGTTCCAGCCGCCCACTTCCTCTACCGCCCGCTTCCGTAAAGCCCCGGCAGTGCCACAGAAAAATACCGCGTTGTAATGGTGGGTGATGGGTAGGAGCATGTAATTATAGATGCGAAGAAGATAGGAGGCGAAGCGGGCGACCAAATTTGCCTTGCTGTTCAGAAAGGTGCTCTGGCGTGCTTGCACTATGGCGACTTGCGGATCTTCAAACGGCTGGGCCACACACTCGAGAAAATCAACTGGAGGAACAAAATCCGCGTCGAATATGACGATAAGGTCACCCCGGGCTTTGGGCATCCAGGTTTTTAAAGCCCCGGGTTTATAGCCGGCGCGGTTGTCCCGGAAGAAGTAGCCCACCCGCTCCGGGTAGCGGTGGGCAAAGGCGGCGAGGAGATTCGCGGTTCCCCGGTCTGTGCTGTCATCAAGGATCATGATGTCATAGCGGTCCTGAGGATAGCTAAAACGCAGGCAGGCCTCGATGCAGCGGGCCGCCACCGGATCGTTGAAACTTGGCACCTGGACTGTGATGAATGGGTAGTCTTGACAAGGGGAAGGTTTGTATGCCGACCGTCTTTCCACTGAGAGATTCAAGAGAGTTATAAGGACAAAGAAACCAGATATCAAGCAGGCCAGAATAAAGGCCCCGTTGAAAACTTGTAAAAAGAAGGCGTTTGCGGTCATATGTTCAGTTAGCTTTTTATTAAATGAGCGAGCCCCACTATACCTCAGTGCGCCTGACTTGGGCAAGGAGAATTGCAACAATTCACGGAAAAATCATGCCTGTAATCCGGGCAACTAGCTTGTCCGCCTCGGAGACCTCCCTTATCCTTCTCCCAGGGACTTCTGGTAAATCCGGTAGGTTTTGTCGCGTATCCCCCCGGCTTTCTCGATGTCTCTCCGCATTTCGATATTCTGTTCACCTATGATGGATCCCTCTCCATGCCGATAACCTTTGGCAAGAGCATGTTTGAATATGGGATAACACAAGGCCTGGGCAATACCCTTCTTACGGAAAGCGGGGATAACGAAGATGATGAATAAACGAAAGCGGGTTATTTTGCGCTTATAATGGAAAAACTTGCATAAAGCCAGGGGGGTAAACCTTCCGTTCATGTGGATGAAAACCTGGTTATAGTCCGGGAGCGCGGCGGCGAAACCCACCGGTTCGTCACCAGCCCAGGCGATAACCGTAAAGTCCGGATCAGCTATTTTCTTCAAATCTCTTGCCGCAGATCGAACTTCTTCGAGGGATGGCGGCAGCACATCGGGCCATGTATCAGGGACAGCAAGATCAAGGACCCGTTTGATCACCGGAATATCTCTCTCAGGGTTTTTAAAATCCACCGGCCTCAAGTGCAAATTGTATCGCCGGCAGGCGTACTGATAGAGTTCTTCTGGGATCCTGGTCCTGGCTAAGACTCGTTCCGTCTCAAGCAGGTAAGCGTAAAGATCGAAGTCCTTGCGGAATCCGTGGCTTTCGAGCAGCTTTTGGTAATAGGGGGGATTGTAAGCGGTTAACAAGGCCGGCGGTCGGTGGAAGCCGTCCACCAAAAGCCCTTTACCATGATCCTCCTGGGGCCCTCCTGGCGCCACCGGCCCTTTGCATTCCACTAATTTGCGTTGACCAAGCCATGTCGCCGCAGCCTCGAACAAGTGTCCCGCAACTTCTTGGTCATTTATACTTTCAAACAAGGAAAAGTAACCAACCTTCAACCCCTTAGCCTGGTTCAGGGCTTGGTCCACGAGCACTGCCAGGCGGCCCACAGGACGTCCCCCTTTTTCCGCCAGAAACAGACAGCGCCTTTCCTGTGCAAAGGATGGCAGGAAAGGGGTAAGGATTCGGCGTTGGTTGGAGATGAGGGGTGGCACCCAATTTGAATCGCCTCGATAGATATCCCATGGAAGTCTGATGAACCGCCGCAGCTCTCGAGAAGACCCTACAGGAGAAACCGAGATCATGACTGTATCTGAGATACTTCCTTGATCTTGCCATCACCGCTCATGCGATAGCGTATCCCCCGCCAGTCGACAAGAGGGCTAATAAAAGGGAAAAGCAGATAGAAGGTCATCAACACGTCAAAAAGAATTGGTATGAACAGGTCGATGGGTAGAATTCGATTTCTGGTCACCGGTCTCTGGAGCAGGCCCGTGACAGACCGAAGTCCCATAAAACCAAGGCAGACGGTGAAAACCGGTAGATTTTG
>JBAQHL010000363.1:0-2846 GCA_049288295.1 Desulfobaccales bacterium | reverse complement strand
CGGAACTCCACGACGAGCTGGGCCACGCTTTTCTGGCCATCAAGCTGCAATTGCGGACCCTGGAGCGGGGACTGACCCCGGAGCAGAAAACGCTGGCCGAGGACATCGAGGCCTTGTACCCCTTTATCGATGGCGTGCTGGACAAGGTGCGCCGCCTGTATTTCGACCTCAGCCCCGGCAACCTGGAGGACCTGGGACTCACCGGCGCCCTGCGCCAGATGCTGGACGAGTTCGCCAAACACCACCCGGACATCCGTTGGAAAGTGAAACTGGACAACCTGGATGCGGATTTTTCCCTCCCCACCCAAACGGTTTTTTATCGCATCGTGCAGGAGATCTTGACCAACATCGGCAAGCACGCCAAGTCTTCCCGGGTTTCCGTGAAGGTAAAACGCAATCCCAACGCGGCCCTCTTTACGGTGGAGGACAACGGCTGTGGCTTTGACACTTCCCGGCTCCATTCCCTGGATGACCCGAACCAGGGCCTGGGCCTGGCGGCCATGGCAGAGCGGGTGCGGATGCAGGGCGGCACCCTGGAGATCATCAGCCGGGAAAACCAGGGGACCAGGATCGCCTGCACCCTTCCCCTGGGCTCCGGGAGGAAATAAATGGACGTTTGCTCCATCGTGCTGGCTGACGACCACGTTATGTTCCGCCAAGGCGTGAGGCGCATCATTGAAGAGACCCCCGGCCTGGAGGTGGTGGGAGAGGCCAACGACGGCCTGGAGCTTCTCCGCCTCCTCAGGGACCAGAAGCCCGAGCTGGTCCTCCTGGACATCTCCATGCCCCTCCTCCGGGGTCTGGAAGCCACCCGGGAAATCAAAAAGCTCTATCCCCGGATCAAGATCATCCTCCTGACCATGCACCGGACCAGGGAGTTTTTGCAGCAGGGGCTGGAGGCTGGGGCCGAGGGTTTTCTTCTCAAGGAGGACGCCGTCTTCGAGCTCTTGCGGGCCATCCAGACGGTCAGGGGGGGGAGAAAATTCATCTCTCCTTTGCTTTCCACCGAGCTGGCGGATTTGGCCTTGGGGGACCATTCGGCAGATCCCGATCCCCTCACTCCCCGGGAAAGGGCCATCGTCAAGCTCCTGACCGAAGGCAAGACTGCCAAGGAAATTGCGGACCTCCTGTATATCAGCGTCTTCACGGTGCGCCGGCACCGGGACAACATCATGCGGAAGCTCAAACTGAAGAAAATGGCCGACCTCATCAGGTACGCCCTCAGCCGGGGCATCATCACCGGCACCCCTTAATTTAGTCAAGAGCCGGGGCACCGGCAAAGCCCGTTTAGGGAGATGGGTTATATCAAGTTCGGTCTCTGCTGCAACAAACTTAATTGCTAACCTGCTGATGATTAACAATCTTTTAACCAAAAACTGAAAACCGAAAACCGAAAACGGTAATAGGGCTTCCCACCTGACCCAATGATCCCCGACAGCCTTGGGGGGAAGGGAAAAAGCACTCCCCCGGCAACCCTCTGCCGCTTTCCCCTGTCATACCCAACCTCTCTCCATAATTTCCCTTCTAGTTACTATTGCCTATGGCGAATGGAGATTTCTCGCCTCCCCAATTAGTCAATCACGTTTATAGACTCTTCCCGCCCCCGGGTGGATAATGTCGTCAACTAAGATTCTTCACCCACGCACGTAACTGGAAAACCTCGGCGGGAATTCGTTTCACTCCCATCTTCCCTGGAAAAATTCAGCCTTCCTCGGATGTTCAAGGAGGCGCCATGAGACCGGCAGATATTCTAATCTTTAATGATGGCTCAACGTTTCTCAAGACCATCGGCTTGATCCTGGCGGACAAGGGCCATAGGACCTGCGTCACCGACAGTCCCTTAGAGGCTATAGAGGAGCTGACCAGAACATCTTTCCGCCTGGTGATCCTCAAGCTGCAGGGGAAAACCGCCGGCTACCCGGCGTTGCTGAACGCGGTGCAAGACCTGCACCCCGAAGCCAGGCTCATCATCCTGGGGGAGGACGCCCGCTTCCCCGGGGAGGCCTTCCATCTCGAGGTGGACGATTACATCCTCCTGCCCTGCCGGCCGGTGGAGGTCTGGCGCCGCATCACGGGTTGCCTGAAAGCCCTCCGGGGGGCCGCCGCCCCGGAAACCGTTCAGGAGAAGCTGAACGACATTAATGGGCAGGTCTTGACCAAATTATCCCTCATCTTTCACGACCTGAGGGGCGGCCTGGTCTCTTTGCAAGCGGCTTTAAAACTGTCCCGCCGCCAGGCCCAAGGGCAGCTTGACGCCGATGTGGACCAACTCTTAGATGACGCCGGCAAGAAAGCCGATTGGCTGCAAGCCCTTCTGGAGGAGTTTTTGGCGCATTCTTTCCTGCACCAGGAGGATGCAAAACCCTACATCTGCGATATCCGGGAGGACGTGGTGATCCCGGTCCTGGATGAACTCTGGGACGACTTGCAGAAGCATGGCGTCGCCCTCGAGAATCACCTGGATTTCCTGCCCTCCCACCTGGGAATAGTCAAGGGGGACAAGGTGGCTCTGAGGGGCGTTTTGCGGAACCTGATCAACAACGCCATCCACTACGGGGGCAAGGGGTGTTCCCTGAAGATCGATTACGATCGCTCCGAACCTTTTTTCCGCCTCCAGGTCTTTAACAGCGGGCCGGTCCCGCCTAAAAAAACCAGGTGCACCCTGTCCTCCAGCCTGCCGCCGGGAAAGGGCAACGGGAATGGCGGCACTCGGGGCCTGGGGCTCGGTCTCCGCTTATCCCGGGAAATCCTCCGGAGTTACGGCGGCGATATCCGGTATGAACCCCAGCCCGGAGGAACCAAAGTTCAGGTCGTTCTCCCCTTGAGTTGTTAAGGAGATATTGGGG
>JBAQHL010000362.1:0-2247 GCA_049288295.1 Desulfobaccales bacterium | reverse complement strand
AAATATCTGGTGTAGGGCGCTCAGTTTCTGTCATCGAGGAATTGGGCTATGTCCGCCATGACGGGTTCATCGTCTTGGAAGGGGGTTGCCAGGGCGATGAGCAGCCGGATGTGCTTCATGCCTGGATAAATCTTTTCCACCACCTCTCCCCCGGCCTCCCGCAGACGCTTAGCCAGGTGTTCGGTATTATGGCACCCCACCAGTTTGTCACTGGCCCCGTGCAACAAAAGGGCGGGGGGCGCCTGGGCCCTGGCGAAGCTCACCGGCTGAGTTTCAGGAATGCCATCAGCGCCACCAAAAATTTTCTTTAACCTCGGGCTCTTCAGGGGCAGAAAGTCATAGGGTCCTGCCAGCCCCACAAAACCACAAAGTTCCTGGGTAGTCATGCCCACCTGCTTTAGGTACCCTGGGTTGAGGGCAAGCATGGCGGCGATGTAGGCGCCCGCCGAATGACCCATGATAAACAGGCGCGAGGCATCTCCCCCGAGGCCGCTAAGGTTGCTGTGGACCTAGGAGACGACAGAGGCCCCATCTTCGATGAAAGCCGGAAACCTGACTTCTGGATAGACGCGGTAATCAGGGATTACCGCAATGCATCCCCGGGCCGTCAGGGCCTGGGCGACAAAGCGATAATCCTGACGCCGACCGCTTTGCCACGACCCTCCATAAAAAAATACCACTACCGGCAAATCCCGGGCGTCTCCCGTGGGGACTTAGGTATCCAGGCGTTGGCGCCTATGGGCGCCATAGCTGAGGCCGGCGTGCTTGTGGTAACCGTCCTTGGGAACCAGGCTGTTGATGAGACCAAGGGGGCTCAGGCTCTCAAATATCCAACTGGCTGAGGCCGACAGCAAGCGCCCTAACTTTTCCCACCATGTCTGATTATTCATAAGGACCTGCGATTGGGAAAGTCCTTGATTGCCATGGGAAACCATGAATTAATGCCAAGGGCTCATTTTCTCATATAAAGAATTATGTATATAATTAAGTTTGACAGAGGAAACGGCAAGAAGGCATTACCCCGATAAAAAAATTGCTCTACTTTTTATGGCCACCTTGATAACGAAGCAGCCGGCGTGGGGCTCCCACCTAACTCCTGCTTTTTAGAGCCTCAATGCCAAAAGAGAATGGCGCTCTTCAAGGGGCGTGGATGGCAAATGGATGACAGGATCGTAATGAGTGGATTTCATCGATATTTTTCCACATACCGGGTCCCAGGGGTAAAAATAAGATGATTCAGGGGGAGAAGAAGTGCCTGGCCATCTTCTTGCATAGTTACCCAAAGAGAACCATAAGGATTGGCGAGCGATGACAAGCGAATCCCCTTTTGCAAAAGAATCTGTCTGGGATTACCCAAGGCCTCCTCGGGTGGAAAGCACCGACAGGCGGGTGAGGGTGATTTTCCAGGGAGAAACCATTGCCGATTCCCAACAGGCCAAGCGAGTGCTGGAGACCAGCCATCCTCCGGTTTATTACATTCCTCCTGAGGACGTTCGCCGGGAATTCCTCCACCCGTCTCCCCGCCGGTCGTGGTGTGAATTTAAAGGGTCGGCTCATTACTGGACCGTGCGGGTGGGCGACCGGGAGGCCCCCAACGCCGCCTGGAGCTACCCTGAACCCAGCCGGGGTTATGAAGCCATCGGCGATCATGTTGCCTTCTATCCCGGTCTCATGGATGCCTGTTATGTTGATGAGGAAAGGGTCCAACCTCAGCAGGGCGACTTTTACGGGGGTTGGATTACTTCGGACATTGAAGGGTCTTTCAAGGGCGGGCCGGGGACGAAGGGGTGGTGAGACTGAATTTAGAAAGCCCATCCCTATAAGTAGTTAGCCTGTTAACATCTTGACAACCTTCCAGTTCGTGTCTAGTTTTTTATCACCCCTCGAGAATTTGCCCCCGGACCCGTCACCGGGAATCCCTGATCATGGCGAGAGGTATCCTCACTAACTTAACACACCCATCTATCAGGACTTAAATACCCTTGAGGTCTGCTAACAGCATGGATACTGGGAGAGAGCGCCGGGCCCTCTGCGGCATCTGCCCGGCCGGCTGCTGGATAATCGTCACCTATGACCCAGAAGGCAACATTGCCGGGGTGCGGGCCGATGAAAGCTCGCCCTTCGGGATCACCTGCAAGCTCGGGGTGCACACCCCGGAAATCGTCTATTCCGAAAACCGCCTCCGCTACCCCCTGAAACGCAGGGGTCCCAAAGGCACCTATAACTTTGAGCGCATCACCTGGGACG
>JBAQHL010000361.1:0-2205 GCA_049288295.1 Desulfobaccales bacterium | reverse complement strand
GGTTGAGGATGCTCGAAAATGTCTTAACGACCTGATGTCTGCGATCCCAGCTGTCTGGTTATTTCCTGATACTGACTATATCAGCAGTTTTGCACCGTTCAGCAACCTTCCGACCCAGTATCGGATCACAGTCGATGGCGAGCAAAAATGGTTTGGTCAGTGAGGTTTTGAGTCGCTGGCAGTTTGCTGGCTCTTTCAAGGAAAGGTAGTCCAAATCAACGCTCCCTGCCTTGATTGCGGTGCCCCTATGCAGGTGGAAATCCAGGATGGCGCGGTAATAAAAGCAGAACCCAAAGGTATCATGGCCTATGTGGCCATGCCTTTCTCAAAATGGATGGCGCAACTTCCTTATGCCTGAAGCACCATGAACCTCTTCCGGTCGGAAGAGCACATTCGAAACTGGGCTCGATTCGATCCAGCCACTAAAGAAGGCATCCTGCCACTTGAGGACGTGGTCAGGTTGTTCTCCGGGAACTTGTTCCGGAGACGGTCAGACCCGGATTATGTTTCGCGCAGCCGGGAATATTTGGGTGAGTGGCTTGCTGCCCTGACGGAAATTGCCAAGAAGCGGCCTTTCTGGTCGCCGTGGCCACATTAGGACGGGATAAAATATATCTTGCCAGAGTGGACAATTATCAGCGGACAGGAAGAATTTCAAGGTATGGTTATGCGGGCATTCTAAAAGCTCAATCTCTTCTGCAGGAAGGTATATCGTCGTTTCGTCTTGTCATTTTTGATTCCCATGGCCAAGGCCTTTCTGGAACCTACCATAAACACCAGCTTCCTCCCTCTGGTAATGGCGGTGTAGATCAAGTTCCGCTGCAACAAGACATAATGTTGGGTCAAAATCGGGATAACTACGGCCGGATATTCCGATCCTTGGGATTTGTGGATGGAAACAGCGTAGGCTAAGACAACCTCATCCAAGTCGGAATAATCATAGGGCACCTTCTTACCGTCGAAGTCAATGATCACTTCCTGGGATTCTGGATCGATCCTGAGGATCCTGCCCAGATCGCCGTTAAAAACCTCCTTCTCATAATTGTTTTGTATTTGCATGACCTTATCATGCAGCCGAAAGTTCCTCCCACCTCGGGTTAGGCTGTCTGGCCCAGGATTGAGTGCTTCCTGCAACTCCTGGTTGAGGTTCCCTGCCCCCACCAATCCTTTATGCATGGGTGTGAGCACCTGGATATCGTCGATGGGGTCAAACCCGAAACGAGTGGGGATGCGTTCCTTGACCAACTCAAGGATAATGCCGAGGACTTTCTCAGGCTCTTCCTGTTCGATGAAATAGAAGTCTTCCAGTTTGTGGCCGGAAGACTTGAAAGTAGGCATTAAGCCTTGGTTAATCTTGTGAGCATTGACGATGATCAAGCTCTCCCTGGCCTGGCGAAAGATTTCGTTGAGTTCCATCACTGGCACTGCCCGGGAGGCGATAATATCCTGAAGCACCGCCCCGGCGCCCACCGAAGGAAGTTGGTTGACATCCCCCACCAGGATGAATGTGGCGCTCAGGGGAACGGCTTTAAGGAGATGGTGCATCAGGATGGTGTCGATCATGGAAGCTTCGTCCACGACCAGGAGATCGCATTTCAGTGGGGTCTGATCGTTTTTCTGGAAGCCTCCCTTCTGGAAACTATACTCCAGCAAGCGGTGAATGGTCTTGGCCTCGTGACCGGTGGCCTCGCTCATCCGTTTTGCGGCCCGGCCCGTGGGGGCCGCCAACAGAAACTTGACCCTGGCTTTGGCAAAAATTTTGAGGATGGCATTGATGATGGTGGTTTTGCCAGTCCCGGGCCCCCCCGTAATCACCATCACTTTGTTGGTGAGGGCACATTTCACGGCTTCTACCTGCTTTGAGGCCAGGGTGATATCGAGCTGATGTTGCACCCAGGCAATCGCCTTGTCGGGGTTGATGGGCCTGATGGCTTTGGGGGCGGTTATCAGGGCCTTTAAACGGGCTGCAGTATTGGTTTCGCTCAGATGAAACTTGGCCAGGTAGACCGCCCGGTGGCCACCCTTGGGTTCCCCGCTCTCCTCAAGGTCTTCCAGGACAATCTTTTGCCCGGTCATTAGGGTATCCAGGGCCCGAACGAGGATCTTCTGGTCTACTTCTAAAATCTCCTGGCACTTGGTCAGGAGTGGGTTCAGGGGGTAGTAGACATGACCTTCGTCGGCGAGCTGGTGGAGGACGTAAAGAAT
>JBAQHL010000360.1:0-4305 GCA_049288295.1 Desulfobaccales bacterium | reverse complement strand
GATACATGGGCCAGGCCAGGCGGTGGGCCAGGTAGCTGCCGAACAACTCATCGGCGCCGTCTCCGGAAAGGGCCACTTTGACGTGCTGGTGAATGAGGATGCTCAAAAAGAAGGTGGACACGGTGCCGGAAAAGGGTTCGTCAAAGGCCTGGAGCACTTCGGGGAGGCGCCGGCCGAATTCCTCCGGGGTCAGGATATATTCATAGTGCTCCGTGTGCAGGCGCTCCGACATCAGCCGGGAATAGTAGCTGTCCAGGGATTTGCCCACAAACTGGCCCGCGGCCTCATCGGCGTACCCGAGATTGAAGGTGATCACCGGCTGGGACTGATGCCGGCACATGAGGGTCACCACGGAGCTGGAATCCACCCCTCCGGACAGGTAGGCCCCATATGGCACATCACAATCCATGCGCAGGCGCACGGCATCGTCCAGCAAACTCAGCAGGTGTCGGGCGGCCTCGTCGGGAGTGATGTCCGTGAGGGGCCGGCTGAAATCCAGGCGCCAGTAAGGGTGGGTCCGAACCTCCCCGTTTTCCCAGACAAGATAGTGCCCGGGCAGCAACTGCTTGATGTCCCGATACGCGGTATCAGGAGCACTGAGGTTTTTCAGGCTGAAATAATGGTAAAGCGCGGGAAAGTCCAGGGCATGGGACACCCGGTCATGCTGCAGGATGGCCTTGATCTCCGAAGCGAACACCAGGTCTTGCCACACCTGGCTCCAGTAAAGGGGCTTTTTGCCGATGCGGTCCCGGTAGAGAAGCAGGCGGCGGCGCTCTTTGTCCCAGAGGGCCAACCCGAACATGCCGTTGGCCTGGGCTTGGTCGGGCCAGAGATCGCCATATTCCTCATACAGGTGGACGATGGTCTCGGTGTCGCTGTGATGGGTGCGGAAACGGTGGCCCTGCTTGAGGAGGCCCTGGCGCAGTTCCAAATGATTGTAAATTTCGCCGTTAAAGACCACCCACAGGCTCTCATCCTCATTGGCAATGGGTTGCGCCCCGGTCTCGAGATCCACGATGGAAAGACGCCTTATGGCCAGGGACGCCAGCCCGTCCTGATAGTAGCCCGCCTCATCCGGTCCCCGGTGAGTCAGGCTGGCGTTCATCCGGGCCAAGAGGGCCCGGTCGCCCGCACCTGTAAAACCGCATATACCGCACATAAAATCACTTTAAGAGAAAAAATATTTCAGTGGGGGGAGGGCTTACCGGCCCCGGTAGCACGGGCTTCCAGCCCGTGGGCACCCCCCTCCCCCGTTAAACCGCGAGCATGTCCTTTGCGGAGTAATCGCTTTCAAAAGTCGATCGCAAAATTTATCAGACCGCAACCTGGGAGTAAAGGCGATTTTCCCTCGCGTGCAGATATTCATAGATATATTAATATTTTATAAAAATCTTGACACAAAGGGGGTTTTGGCATACACATAAAAATTGTTGATTGCAGCGTAGACATTTTCCGGTTCAAACAGTCTTGGGTTCGGTGCATGTTTTAACAGGGAGATTACTGAAATTCTGTTTGATGAAAATCTCCTGAAATCATCTTTACTACAAGTAACTCCGTCTTATTCTACAACTTCAACACTAACATACTTGTTACTCTCTGAAAACTATCAACATAATTGACAATCCCGTGTAATTACCTTGGAAAAATCAGCCGAAATTAAAAGCAGTATTTCCACGAAAAGACCGGCCTGGACAAAGGGGTTGTGGCAGGTCAAGTTTGTCATTGCCGGCCTCCTGGTTTATTATCTGTTTTCTTCGGGAAAACTTTCCCTGGAATTGTTCCATGAGGTTTTTTCGGCCAGGGGATTGTTCTATTTAATCGTTGCCGTTTGTTTCATCATGGTGGCCTATTTTGTCTCTTCCTGGAGGTTATTCCTTCTTTTCAGGGTTCAAGGTTTGCCCTTTTCAAAAAACCTTTGCTTCCAAATCAACCTGTTGGGGCTTTTCTTCAATAATTTTCTGCCGGCCTCCATCGGGGGGGACGCCATGCGGGCTTATTATTTCGCCAAGGGGCGGCGGGCGCAATTAGCCGCCATCCTGGCCACCCTGGTGTATGACCGTCTGCTGGGTCTGGCGGCTCTCATTGTGGGGGCATTTTTGGGATTGAGCCTGGCCTGGGGCGTGGATGTGGATTTCATCTGGACCCCGGAATTTCGCTGGGCTTATGTAGTAATGGCGGTGGCGTTTCTCTGTTTTGTCTTGTCTTTCGGCCTGAGCCGCTGGCCGCGTTTCATGGCTGTGCTCAACTCACTGGTTGCCAAAATCCCCTGGGGGGAAGCCCTGGCCCGCTTCCTGGCCAGTTTTGCCGACTTGACCAAATACGGCCTCCTTTCTGTGGCCCTCCTGGGGATTTCCCTTATACCGCATCTGTTTTCCATTCTGGCTCTATACGTCACCGGTCAGGCCTTCGGGATAGACAGCAGCTTATGGCTGACCATAATTCTCTCCCCGTTGATTTTTTTAAGTGGCATTCTTCCCCTTTCTCCTAATAATATCGGATGGACGGAATATCTGGGGTCGTTGATCTGGTCGTCCCAGGGCATCGGCGGCGGCGGCAATTTGTGGATGGCTTTCCGGCTGGTCTGCGCTCTTACCAGCCTCACCGGTTTAATCGTCTATCTGCGTCTCAAGGCAGGAGCTTTGACCCATGAAAGTTGAGTTTTTCCGGCATCAACTGGGCGAAGCCAATTTAAAACGCTTCGCCCAGGTCATGAACACCATATTTCTCACCACCGGCGATGAGGTGGCCCTTTTTGAGAAGAAATTTGCCGAATTTTTGGGCGAAAAATATGTGGTGGGCCTCACCAGCGCCACGGCCGGTTTGCAGCTGGCCCTGTTGGCTTTAGGGATCGGCGCCGGCCATGAAGTCATTACCACGCCCATGACCTTTGTGGCTACACCTTTGTCCGTCATGCACGCCAACGCCACCCCGGTGTTTGTGGACGTGGAGCCGGATACCGGCAACCTCGATGTCAATCTGATCGAGGCCGCCATCACCCCCAAAACCAAGGCCGTCATGCCGGTGCACCTCTACGGCCAGATGGTGGACATGGTGGCGCTGAAGAAACTGGCTGAAAAGCACAACCTGTTTCTTATTGAGGATGCGGCCCACTGCCTGGAGGGCCGGCGGGACAATGTCCGGGTGGGCCAACTGTCAGAGGCTGCCTGCTACAGCTTTTACGCCACCAAGAGCATTACCTCCGGGGAGGGGGGGGCAATCAGCACTTCCCAGGAGCACTTGCGGGAGATGTTTCAAAAGCTCAGGCTGCACGGCATGTCCACGGACGCCCTCCACAGATACACCAAGCTCTACCGGCACTACGATGTGGACGTCCACGGCTGGAAATACAATATGAACAACCTGCAGGCGGCCCTCCTCATCGACCAGATCGATGAGATCGAGACCCGCTGTCAGCAGCGGGGGCGGATAGCCGACTACTACCGGGCCAGCCTGGCCGGCTGCCAGGGTGTGGAGCTGCCGGCCCTTAAGCCCCGCATAAAACAGGGGTATCATCTGTTCACTATTTGGGTGGACCCGGATAAGAGGGATCATATCCTCTGGTCCCTGCAGGATCAGGGGGTGGGGGTGGCGGTCAATTACCGGGCCTGTCACCTGTACACGCTGTTTCGGAAACAATTCGGCCACCAGGATGGGGATTTCCCCAACGCCGAAACCATTGGCAGCCGCACCATCAGTTTGCCGCTGTACGCCTCTTTGCGGGATGAAGAGGTGGAATATGTGGCTGAAACCGTGAAAAAAGTGGTGCAAAGCCAGGGTTAGCCGACAGGCCCCTCGGAGCCCATGACTGTGGAAAAAACCGGCTTTATTATCGTCACGCTGGAGCTGTCCCCCTTTTATAAAATCACCGGGGTGGGGGACCTGCTGCGCAATATCATCGGGGAACTGGCGCGGCGCCAGATTCCCGTCACCGTCATCTGTCCGGATTTCGGCTGTGAATACCCGAACCTCCGGTTTGAGAAATCCCTGTCGTTTTATGCCGCCATCGGCGGCCAGGCCACGCCCCTGCAGTTCCGCCGGGCCGCCGACGATCAGGGGGCGACTTATTTCTTTTTGAAAGATAAGGAACTGGAGCAGTATCTCCAAAAACTGCCCGCGCAACCCGCCAGTCACGAAACCGCCAACCTTTGCCTGAAATTTTGCTACGGCGCCTTCCTCGTTTTAGAGGCTTTATCCAAAGGCGAGTTTGGTTTTGCCGACAAAGACCGTTTGGTGGTCCACGCCTTCCACTGGCAGACCGGGCCGCTTCTGGCCCTCATCAAACAGGCCCACTGGTCCCAACCCTTC
>JBAQHL010000359.1:0-2338 GCA_049288295.1 Desulfobaccales bacterium | reverse complement strand
GCGGCATGGTCATTGAGGCCCTGGCCCAAAGCGGCCATTCCCAGGCCTTTGAGCTGCCCCGGCCCCGCATTCTGAAAGAGCCCCTCACCTTCAGCTACAGCGGCCTCAAAACCGCGGTGGCTTATCTCCTTAAAAAACACCCGGAGATTCTCAGCGACCAGTCCTCCCGGGCCGATCTGGCGGCCAGTTTTCAGGAAGTGGTGGTGGACAGCCTGGTGAGCCGGGCCTGGGAGGCCATGAAGCGCACCGGCTGCCCGCGTCTGGCAGTGTGCGGCGGCGTGGCTGCCAACGGCCGGCTGCGCCAGGTCCTCCAGGAGCGGGCTACGGCAAGCGGCGTGGACCTCTTTTTGCCCCCCACTTCCCTGTGCACCGACAACGCCGCCATGGTCGCGGCCCTGGGATATCATCGCCTGCAGGCCGGGGAGCGCCTCGACCTGGACGCCGACGTTTTTTCCCGGGGCTGATGCCTTTCTCTGTTTTCGGTTTTCGGTTTTCGGTTTTCAGGAAAAAGAAAACGGTTACCGATGAAATGCCTTGGCCTTGATTCCCAGGCTCCCTCCAGGAAACCGCCAGGGGATGGAAAGTTATGTAGACATAATGGTTAAAAGTTAAAGGCCTGCCGAACCTTGCAAACGTGGGTTAAGCTGTGAGCCGAAACCGACGAACAGCACAGAGCCACAACCAAGGAGGCAAGCCATGGGAAAAAGTGTACGGTATGTGGGGTTGGATGTCCATAAAATGTCCGTGGCTGTAGCCCTTGCCGAAGCCGGACCTGGGGGAGAAGTCAGGTACTACGGCCGCATCGGCGGCGACCTGGAGGCCCTGGATAAGGTGGTCCGCAAGCTGAAGGCCCAGGGCACCGAACTGCTCTTCGCCTATGAGGCCGGCCCTTGCGGCTACCAGGTCTACCGCCACCTGAGCGCCCAGGGCTATGCCTGCCTGGTGGCGGCCCCGTCCCTGATCCCCCGGCGCCCCGGCGACCGTTTGAAAAATGACCGCCGGGACGCCTTGACCCTGGCCCGGCTGCTGCGGGCTGGGGAGCTGACCCCGGTCCAGGTCCCCGACGCCGACGATGAGGCCATGCGGGACCTGAGCCGGGCCCGGGAGGACGCCGTCAGCGTGGAACGCCGGGCCAAACAGCGCACCGCCGCCTTGCTGCTGCACCACGGCCCCGTTTATCCGGGCAAAACCACCTGGGGCCGGGGCCACTGGCGTTGGCTCAGCCAGCAAGCCCTGGAGCACCCGGCCCAGCAGATCGTCCTCCAGGAATACCTGGACGCGGTGCGGGAGGCCAGCGCCCGGGTGGAGCGCCTCACCGGCCAGATCCGGGAACTCGTCCCCCAATGGCGCCGGGCCCCCTATGTGGCCGCCTACCAGGCCCTGCGGGGGGTCTCCCTCATCGTGGCGGTTACCGTGGTTGCCGAAGTGGGAGACCTGAGCCGCTTTGACAAACCCAGGGAACTCATGGCCTATCTGGGGTTGGTGCCCTCGGAGCACTCCAGCGGCGCCTCGGTGCGCCGGGGACCTATCACCAAGACCGGCAACGGCCATGCCCGCCGGGTCCTGCTGGAGGCGGCCTGGGCCTACCGCTGGCGAGCCCGGCTCACCGGGCCTTTGCTCAAACGCCAGGAGGGCTTGCCGGAACACATCCGGCAGCTGGCCTGGAAGGCGCAAGTGAGGCTCTGCGCCCGCTATCGCCGCCTGATGGGCCGGGGCAAGCACAAGAACACGGTGGTCACCGCCATCGCCCGGGAACTGGCGGCCTTTTTCTGGGCCATCGGCCGGGCCCTGGAGCCCGTAGCTGCTTAAAAACTAAAAGCACAGGCGCAGTCAAAGAAGCTAAAAAAAATCTCAAGGCCCCCAAGGGGCGCGACCACGGTAAGGAGAGCCCTCGTTCACCCTAGGGGAAGAGGCTGCGGCCGAAACTCCCGACTGTAGAGAGAGGCAGCTCCGTGACGCAGCCAGGTCAGGCGGTAACCAACCCGCGTATATCAGAGTGATCAAACGTCGCTAAAGCGTCCCGCCCTGCGGGGGCCTGAGAATCATCTCGCAGCTGAACCAAAAAACCAAGGAACTCGTGCGCCTACTTGACAACTTTTAACCATATCAGGGTGCGTTTTGCGCACCAATTATTTTGGCGGGCAGTGCCCGCCCTACATTTTCTGCATTTCCAATCCTTAAAAGTTTCAAGTTTCGAGTTTCGAGCCGTAGGGTGCGTCTTACGCACCATGATGGCGGACAGTGCCCGCCCTACATGTGCTTTTCATATTTTTGAGAGAGCCAAAGGCTCATGAATAACTGCTTCGAAAAGTTCTTATAGGGCGGCCCATGGCCCCAC
>JBAQHL010000358.1:0-9241 GCA_049288295.1 Desulfobaccales bacterium | reverse complement strand
CGGAGTTCAGGCAGTTGGACAGGGTGAAATCAATGATGCGGTAAATGCCCCCAAAGACAATGGCGGGCTTGGCCTTGTCCCGGGTAAGGGGAAACAGGCGCTCCCCCTTGCCTCCGGCCATGATGATAGTGGTGAGGTCCTTCAAGCGTTTAGGCCCCAGGCTCATGACAGGAGTTCCTTTACCTTGGCTTTGAGTTCGCTGAGATCCGCGGATTTGATGATATAGGCGTCGGCGGCCCAGCTCATGAAACTTTCCTGATATTGGGAGTAGGCGGTGTTGAGGATGACTTTCAGCCCTTCTTTGAGCCCCAGGATGCGGGGCAGGGCCTCCAGGCCGTCCATGCCGGGCATGCGGATGTCCAGGATCACCAGGTCCAGGGGTTCGGTTTCCACCAGATTCAGGGCGTCCTTGGCGTTGGACGCGGTCAGGACCTGGTAGCCCTCCTCTTTCAGTTCCATTTCGATGAGCATGCGGATGGCATCATCATCATCCACCACCAGGATGGTTTTCATGATCGGTCTCCCAGGTTTAGTCTGTTCTTACTATAGTCATTCTTCCGCGAGGAGCAAAGACCTTGTGAGTAAAAGTCGGATTTTTCCGTTTTTTTGCGAGGAACCGGGGACGGCAAAAACGTTTGGCAGGCTTGAGCCTTGCGGCTGCAAAGCATGAAACCCGGAGGCAAAGCCATATTCTGAGGTTTTACCTGAGTTATAGTCAGCTTACCCCGGGGGCGGCTGCCAGGCCTCTCCCAGGAACAGAGGCAGTTCTGCGGCACAGATCGGCCCCACCTGGATATCCCAGCCGGTATATGAGGCCAGTTCGTCCCGCAGAGGGGCTAAAACCCCCGGCAGCACGAGACGGCGGTGAGCCAGGCGCTCGGCCAGGCGGTGAGTGTCCAGGGATTGGTCCAGGCGCTGGGGCGTGAAGCTGCGGTAAACCATGGCCATGTCCACCGTGTCTCCCCGGCAGTCCACCATCAGCAGGTACATGGGGCTGATCGTGTAAGCCAAAATTGCCGTCATGACCGCCAGGGTGAACTCGCTGTTGCCGGTGAGCAGAACGGGGTCGTCCGGGCCGGGTTCATTCAATTCAAAGAGGTCCGCCGGCAGGGGGCGGGGAAATTCCAGGGACTGCACCGGGGGCAGGACCTCTGCGGCCCGCAGGGCCAGGGACAGGGCATATCTTTTCGCGGGGGTGAAAAAAGGGCAGTCCGCCAGGTCCAGGGCGCCGGACTGAAGCCGGGCCGCCAGGTCCCTGGCGCCCTGGCTGCCGCTGCGGCTTATCTCCTCCGGCGTCAGGTGGCGGGCCAGGTCAAGGCGGTCGATATACAGGTTGGCTTTAAGCATGGGGGTCCTTGGGAAGATTTGCCAGGCACCTTACCAGGATTTGTGAGAAAATTCAATGTTTCACCTGTTGCCGGATTCCCGGTTGTCGGCAAGCTTTTCTTTTATCCGGAAAAACTCTTGCTTTTTACAGGAATTTACGGTAATAAATTACCGTTAACTATGTAATAAGGCGCGCTACATAACTCAGCCAAGAAACAATCGGTTGTCCAATTAAAATAACCCGTTGCAAGGAGGCAGCCCGGCCCGGTCCAGTGCAAGGGTGGGCTTGCACTGAAGGTATCCAGTTTTTTCAACACACCCCCCCTGTCTACTTTTTTGGATCTTGTGTGTGTCTGATCAGGCCCTTGGCAGTCAACCCCTTTTATGGTTACACGTGGTTCCATCGCTTTTAACGTTCAACCACACCTCGCTCAACTGACCCCTTACCAGGCCGGTAAACCCCTGGAAGAATTAGCCCGGGAATTAGGCCTCACTGACGCCATCAAGCTGGCCTCCAACGAAAATCCCCTGGGGCCCTCACCCAAGGCCCTTGAGGCCATTTTGGCCAACCTCGCCTCATTACACCGCTATCCCGATAGCCATGCCTATTTTCTCAAAGAGGATTTAAGCCGCCACCTGGGCTTAATACCCAGCCAACTTATCCTGGGAAACGGTTCGGACGAAGTCCTGGATCTTCTGGTACGGGCCCTGGTACCCCCCGGCGGGGAAGTGGTCAGCACTACCCATACCTTCCTGATGTATGGTCTTTTGACCCAGGCCGCGGGCGGGGTCTTCCGGTCCGTGCCCTTAAAAGACATGGCCATTGACCTTACGGCCGTGGCCCAGGCAGTCACAGACAACACCCGGCTCATCCTCTTGAACAGCCCCAACAACCCAACCGGCACCGTCTTTTCCCGGGATGCCTGGGAAGGGTTCCTGGAAGCCCTCCCCGCAACGGTAACCGTGGTCCTGGATGAAGCTTACATAGACTTTGTTGATGATGACTCCGACATACCGCACAGCCTCGAATACGTTAGCGAAACGCGCCCCCTGGTGGGGCTGCGCACCTTCTCCAAGGCCTATGGCCTGGCCGGCCTGCGGGTGGGCTACGGCTTTGGGCCGAGCGAGCTCATGGATTACCTGAACCGCATCCGCCTGCCCTTTAACATTAACCGCCTGGCCCAAGAGGGGGCCCGGGCGGCCCTCAGGGACGCCGAGTTCCTCGAACGCACCAAGACCCTGGTGCGCACGGGGCGGGCTTTTCTGGAGGAAGGGCTCAGGCGTTTGGGGCTGACCTTCGTGCCCAGTCAGGCCAACTTTATTCTGATATACCTGGGCCGGGAGGGCAGGGAGGTCTATCAGGCCATGCTCAAAGAAGGGGTCATTATCCGGGCCATGGATGCCTATGGGTATCCCGAACACATCCGGGTCAACGTGGGATTGCCCGAGGAAAACGAGCGCTTTCTCACGACTCTGAAAAAGGTGCTGGGGTTGTAATACTGCGGGTGGGGCAAAAGATCATAATCACCATCGATGGGCCGGCAGGGGCCGGCAAAAGCACCCTCGGGCGGCGTCTGGCTCAGGCCCTGGGCTACCGCTATGTGGACAGCGGCGCCCTCTACCGGGCCGCGGCCTGGCAGATCCGGGAAGCAAGGCTCGACCCTGGGGACTCAGCAGCCCTGAGCCGCCTGCTGGCGCATTTTCAGCCCCACATTGTGGCAGACCCCCACGGGTTTAAAGTGTCGGTCAACGGCCGGGAGATCACCCGGGAGTTGCGCACCCCGGAGGTGACCCAGGCTTCTTCCCAGGCCGCCACTCAGCCGCCGGTGCGCCGCTGGGTGGGTGAGCTCCTGCACAGACTCACCCAGGACCGGGGGGTGGTGGCCGAGGGCCGGGATCTGGGAAGTGCGGTCTTTCCGCAGGCTGAAGTAAAGTTTTACCTGGTGGCCGATCTGGCCATCCGGGCCGCCCGCCGCCAGCAGGAATGGCAGGAGCAGGGCAACGCCCCCGCGGCCAGCGGCGCGCTGGAAGACATTGCCGCCCGGGACCAGCGGGATCAGAGCCGCAGGTTGGCCCCCCTCACCATGCCCGAGGGGGCCCATTTGCTGGATACGACGCATCTCAACCCTGACGAGGTGGTGGCCCAATGCCTGGCCAGAATCAGGGAGAGTCAGACAGCCAGGGAGGCTGGCATATAATATTTTACTAACCGCGTAAGGGGGACAAGTTTATATGGATCTAATGGACAGACAGGAAACACCCAACAACCTCTCGCCTCAAACCGACGACCTGCAAGAGGCGAAGGTACCGGACCAGGATGAGCTGATGGCAGCATCTCCTCAAACCGACGACCTGCAAGAGGTGGAAGCAACGGACCAGGATGAGCTGATGGCAGCATCTGTTCAGACCGAAGGCGCTGCGGCCCCGGCCGAACCATTTCCCGCCACGCCGGAAATCCCCATGGAAGAATCGGACGACCAGCAGATGAGCGAGCTCTACGAAGAGAGCTTGCGCCGGGTCCAGGAAGGGGAAGTGGTCAAAGGCCGCATCGTGTCCATCACCAAAGAGTTCGTCATGGTGGACATCGGCTACAAAAGCGAGGGGCAGATCCCCATTGCCGAATTCACCACCCCGGATGGTGAGGTGACCGCCACGGTGGGAGATCAGGTAGAAGCGCTTTTGGAGGGGAGCGAAACTGAGGAAGGCCCCCTCATGCTCTCCAAAAACAAGGCCTCCCGCATCAAGGTCTGGGAAGAAATCAGTTGCGCCTACCACAACGAGGGCGTGGTGGAGGGCACCATCGTGGCCAAGGTCAAGGGCGGCCTTTCCGTGGATTTGGGCGGCATCCTGGCCTTCCTGCCCGGCTCCCAGGTGGACCTGATGCCCGTGCGCCACACCGACCACCTCATCGGTCAGACCACCACCTTCAATGTCCTGAAATTTAACCGCAAACGCCGTAATGTGGTGCTCTCCCGCCGCAGCCTCCTGGAAAAGGCCAAGGATGATGCCAAGGCGACGTTGTTGGCCACCCTTGAAGAAAATAAGGTGGTGGAGGGGGTCATCAAAAATATTACCGATTACGGGGTGTTCGTGGACCTGGGGGGTCTGGACGGCCTGCTGCATATCACCGATCTGTCCTACGGCCGCATCCGCCATCCCGCCGACCTTTTCAAAGTCGGGGACACCATTGCCGTCAAGGTCCTGAGCTTTGACCGGGATAAGGAGCGCATCTCCCTGGGATTAAAGCAACTGGCCGATGATCCCTGGAGCTCGGTCCAGGAAAAATTCCCCCTGGGGGCCCGGGTTACCGGCAAAGTGGTGAGCCTTACCGACTACGGCGCCTTTATCGAATTGGAAGCAGGGGTGGAAGGCCTGATTCACATTTCTGAAATGTCCTGGACCCGGAAAATCCGCCACCCCAACCAGATCCTCACCGTGGGCGACGTGGTGGAGGTGGTGGTCCTGGAGATTGACTCCCAGCGCAAGCGCATCTCCCTGAGCTTGAAGCAGGTGGAGCCCAACCCCTGGGAAGTGATCGGCGAAAAGTACCCGGTGGGCTCGGTGATTGAAGGGAAAATCAAGAATATTACTGATTTCGGCATTTTTATCGGCATTGATGAAGGCATAGACGGTCTGGTGCATATTTCCGACATCTCCTGGACCAAGCGCTTCAAGCATCCCTCGGAGCTTTACAAAAAGGGCCAGACGGTGCAGGCCAAGGTGCTCTACATCGACAAGGAGAATGAACGCTTCTCCCTGTCCATCAAGGAGCTTAACTCCAACCCCTGGCAGAGCATCGAAATGCGCTACCCGGTAAACAGCCTGGTCACCGGCGCCATCACCAACATCACCGACTTTGGCTTTTTCGTGGAGGTGGAGGAGGGCATCGAGGGTCTGGTGCACATCTCGGAACTCAGCCGGGACAAGGCCAAGATGGCCGGTCTCAAGGTCGGGGACCTCATCCGGGCCAAGGTCATTCACTCTTCGCCCCAGGAGCGGCGCATCGGGCTCAGCATCCGCCGGCTGGAAACCGACGAAGAGCAGAAAAATTACCGGGATTACATGAAGTCCTCCTCGGAGGCCACTTCCAATCTTGGCGATATCCTTCGGGAAACCCTGGAGCGGGACAAAAGCGACGACCCCGACTCCCGCTAAGGCATTCTTATGCATCGATATTTCCTGACCGGACTCCTGATGACTGCTGCGGCGGCCATGTTCCTGTGCCTGTCGCCTACCGGCAGTCGGGCTGCCTGGGATCCCCTGGGCATCCTGGGCCTGGGTGACAAAGTGGGGGTGGTGGAAGTCACCGGCGTCATATCCAAATCCACCCCCATCCTGGAGGAGCTCAAACGCTTCCGGGAGGACAGGAGCATCCGGGCCGTCGTCCTCCGGGTCAGCTCCCCTGGGGGCGTGGTGGGTCCGGCCCAGGAGATCATGGAAGAAGTGAAAAAGACCCGGGAAGAAAAGAAGGTGGTGGCTTCCCTGGGGAGTGTGGCCGCTTCGGGAGGGTATTACGTGGCCTGTGCGGCCGACCTCATCATGGCCAACCCCGGCACTGCCACCGGCAGCATCGGGGTTATCATGCAGCTTACCAACCTGGAACAGCTCACCAAGAAACTGGGGGTGGATGTCTTCTCCCTCAAAGCCGGCGCCTTAAAAGACATGGGCTCGCCCTTTAAGCCCCTGACACCTGAGGAGAAGGCGGTGTTCCAGAACCTCCTGAACAACATCCACGAGCAGTTCATCGCGGACGTCGCCCAAAACCGCAACCTGCCCCTGGACAAGGTCCGCACCCTGGCGGACGGCCGCGTCTTCACCGGCAAAGAGGCCAAGGCCCTGGGCCTGGTGGATGCCCTGGGAAACTTCAACGACGCGGTGGAAAAAGCCGGCCGCCTGGGGGGCATCAAGGGAAAAATCCAGACGGTCCTCCCGGAGAAAAAGGGCTTTTCCTTGTTAAAACTGCTTTTTGGGCAGGATGTGGAAAAGAACCTGGAATATCTGACCACGCCCTATCCTGAACCTGCATTTCTCCCTCCCTGGTTCCGCTGATCTTTTCAGTCCCCCTGAGGATGGCGGAACCAGTCAGGGGGGAAACCTTTGTCGGTTTTCTGCTTGGGAAAGTTCAATCGCCTCTATTTTCACCCAACCATATCTGGGATCGGTAGGACGGGCTTCCAGCCCGTCCAGGCCCGGGCAGGATGCCTGTGCTCCCGGCTAATTTGCAAGGAAATTTGCCATCCCCACCCCGGCCCACCCCGATTATCGGTCCCAGGAAATAAACCTCGCCAATGTTAAGACTGCCCCCATAATGGAAGAAAGCCTGGGTGGCACAGGCGTCCCGCCTGTGCTGGCGAGAGGCTTAGCCTCGCGGCTGCATTTTTTTATTTCAAAGGAAACTATACTTGCACCTTACCGTACACTACTGGCGGGGGAGGGGATTTCTTCCCAGGCGGGAGAGGAAGTCCAGAAGCATGCGGGCGGTGGCGCCCCAGATAACCGTGTCCTGGTATTGCCAGCAATAAACCTGCATGGTCTGGTTCTTATAGGTATAGGGTCCGGCGTTCCAGCGCTCCGGCTCGCATAAAGCCGCCAGCGGGAAAATCAGGAGGCGGTGGACTTCGTGATGATTGATGCGGAAGTCATAAGGGTAGGGGATCAGGGCCACGAAGGGGTTGATCCAGTAGCCGGTGACAGTGCTGACGGGGTCAAGATCTCCCAGGATTTCCACCCCTTCAGGGGAAAGGCCGATTTCTTCCTGGGTTTCCCGTAAGGCCGTGGTTAAAAGGTCGGGGTCCCCTTCGTCCCTGACCCCCCCGGGGAAGGAAATTTGTCCCTGGTGGTCCTTGAGATGCATGGTGCGTTGGGTGAACAGCAGGCTCACTTCCCCATCGGCCAGGAAAACCGGGGCCAACACACCGGCAGGCAGGAGTCCCTGGGGCGGGGTCGGGGAGCGTTCCCCCAGAGACAGGCGGGATTTCACATAATCCAGGGTCAGGGGCACAAAGTCTTTTTATCACGCCGGGCTTTGCCTGACAATGGCCGGGAAAAGCGGCAAAAGGGATTTGACAAGGAGTGAAGTGAGAATTACGGTTATAATAAAATAGAGGTATTCGCTGAAAAAGGATCCTTGCCTGAATAGACCCGACTCAGGGATGCCCAAAGGAGAACCAGGACCATGAGCAAGGTGCAGGAATATCTGCTGAAAGCCCTGAAGGATGCCATTCAGATGGAAGTGGATGGCCGCCAGTTCTACCTGGAAGCCGCAAAAAAAGTAAAAAACGACGGGGTTCGCCAGATCCTGGATTATCTGGCCGAATCGGAAGTTTACCACATCAAGAAGTTTAACCAGATTTACCAGAGTTTGGAGAAAGACCCCACCTGGACGGAGCAACTGGCCGAATTCAAGCCGCCCAAGAGCGAGCCTTATGCCTGCGTCATGGCTATGGGGCAGACAGAGCAGGGGGCCGGGGGCAAAGACGACCTGGAGGCCCTGAAAACCGGCCTCAAGATGGAACAGTGCTCCATCGACTATTACACCAGGCTGGCCAAAGAGACCCCCATCCCGTTGGCCCGGCGCTTTTTCATTAGCTTGGCCCACGAAGAACGGGGCCATTACCTCATGCTCATGGACATGCACAATTACCTCACCGACCCGGCCGACTGGTTCTACGTCACCGAGATGTCCATGGTGGATGGGGCGTAAGGTTGGGGCTTTAAGCTATAAGCTTTAAGCTATAGGCTTTAAGCCGTAAGCTTTGAGCCATGAGCTTTGGGCTCAGACCTTGGGTAAACTGTGAACTTTGAACTGATTGTCCTGGGATCGGGCACCGGCGTGCCGTCTTTGCGGCGGGGGGCGCCGGCCTATGCGGTCAAGGCCGCGGGCCGCCTCCTCCTGCTGGATTTAGGGAGCGGCGCCTGCCGGGCCCTTTTGCGTCACGACCTGAATTTCTCCCAGGTTGATCTCATTGCCCTGACCCATCTCCATCCCGACCACATCGGGGATTTGGTGCCTTTTTTGTTCGCCTCCCATTACGCCCTGGGCTACAATCGCCGGGAACCCTTCTGGCTCCTGGCGGCCCGGGGCTTCCAGGATTTTCACGACCGCCTCAAGGGCGCTTTCGGCCAATGGGTGGAGGCCCCGCCGGGATTGCTTATGCTGCGGGAATTGCCGCCGGAGGAGCCGGACCTTTTTGTCTGGGAGGATCTCACCATCAGAAGTGCGCCGGTGAATCACATTTACGGCAGTCTGGCCTACCGGCTGGAAACCGGCGGCCGCTCCCTGGTCTATTCCGGGGACACGGATGTGAGCGACTCCCTGGTGGAGTTGGCCAGGGGGGCCGACCTCCTGGTCCTGGAATGCTCTAACCCCTTCAAGACGCCTGGACACCTCACCCCGGAGGAGGCCGGCCGTATGGCGGCCCGAGCCGGGGTGGCGCGGCTTGTGCTCACCCATTTTTATCCTCCCTGCGACGAGGTGGATGTTATTACCCTGGCGGCTTCGGAGTTTGCCGGCGAGATCATCCGGGCTGAAGACGGTCTCAGGCTAGAGGTGGGGTGAACACTAAAGCGGTTTTTTGTTTTCGGCTAAAATTATTGAATAAACAGGTCAGAGTTTCTATTTGATACCGAGTCGCAATCCAAGGACAACAATGCCGCAATTGTAGGGGCGTGATTCATCACGCCTGTTTTGAGGAGCAATAGATTGCGCCACTACAAAAAATACCAATTGACTGCATCTTGGTATGAGACCCCTGTGAAAGCTGGGTGAACCTTTGAGGGCGCCATAAATGGCGCCCCTACAATTTTTAGGGTTCAGCCTGCGCCGGCACAGGTTGGAAACCTGGGCCACCAGATTCTTTGCACCTTGTTGAATTATACCGATTGCCAGAAGTTTTTTCTCGTCCCCCCTCACCCT
>JBAQHL010000357.1:0-3480 GCA_049288295.1 Desulfobaccales bacterium | reverse complement strand
CTCCACCTGCCGGGACGCGGCTAAAATGGCCTCGGGGGCTTCCCGGGTCCCAGACCCGTACGTGGTGGTGGCCTCGTAGGGAATCGGCAGGATTATGGCCTCAGCTTCCTTTATGGGCAAAAATTTCAGGTCCAGAAAATTCGGGAACGACATTTCAGGACTCCTCGGGCTCAGGCAGATTGGCTTCCATTTCTTTTAAGCGGCGGTACAGGGTGGCCAGGCCGATGCCCAGCAGGCGGGCCGTCAGTTCCTTATCCCAACCGGTCTTTTTCAGGGTTTGGATGATGGCCAGGCGCTCGATCTCCGCCATGGAAGCCCCCACCGGGATGGTGATCTGGTCATCTTCCGGTGAGTACTTTCGCACCTCATCAGGGAGGTCGGCCAGGTCCACCATGTTCCCCTGGCACAGAGCCACGGCCCTTTCCACCACGTTCTGCAGTTCCCGCACATTGCCGGGCCAATAATGGCTCTTCAGGGCGGCCATGGCCTCCGGAGTGAAGCCCATGGCGGCCCGGTTGTTTTCCAGGCAGAATTTATCCAGAAAATGCAGGGCCAGAAGGGGAATGTCCTCATGGCGGTCCCGCAGGGGCGGGATGGCGAGATGGATGACGTTTAGGCGGTAAAAGAGATCCTTGCGGAAGCGCCCCTCGGCCACAGCATGCTCCAGGTCCACATTGGTGGCCGCGATGACCCTGACGTCGGCCTTCAGGGTCTGGCTCCCCCCTACCCTTTCGAACTCCCCTTCCTGGAGCACCCGCAGGAGCTTCACCTGGGTGGAGGGGGGAATCTCGCTGATTTCATCGAGGAAAATGGTGCCGGTGTCGGCCAGCTCAAAGCGGCCCTTGCGCTGCTGAATGGCCCCGGTGAAGGCCCCCTTTTCATGGCCGAAAAGCTCGCTTTCAATAAGCCCCTCGGTAAGGGCGCCGCAATTCAATTTCACCAGGGGCCGGTCCCGCCGGGGGCTCTGATAATGAATGGCCTCGGCCACCAGTTCTTTGCCCACGCCGCTTTCCCCCGAGAGGAGCACGGTGCTTTTTACCGGGGCAATCTGGTTGACCAGGCTGATGACTTTGAGGAGGGCCCCGCTGCGGCCGATGAGGCGGCCGGTGGGACTGCGGTCCTGGAGAGCCTGGCGCAAACGCTGATTTTCCGCCAGGATCTGCTGGGTTTCCAGGGCCTTGCTCACCACCTTCCGGAGTTCATTCATCCGGAAATCCTTGGTGATGAAGTCGTAAATCCCCTTTTTCAGCGCCGCCACCGCGTCGTTAACCGTGGCGTGGCCCGAAATCATGATGGCAATGGCCTCAGGCCGGATGATGCGCAGGGCTTCAAAAAGGTGGGTGCCCTCCATGTCCGGCAGCTTGAGGTCAATGATGGCCAAATCCACCGGCTGCCGGCGCACCTCTTCCAACGCCGCGGAGCCTTTGTCCGCAGTAATGATCTCGTGCCCCAGCTTTTTCAACCCGGTGGCCAACGCCTCCCGGGTGGGGGCGTCGTCGTCCACGACCAGAATAATGCTCATATAATTTTCAGGGTGAATACTCCAGGAATATTCCGAGAGTTGGTTTACCTAAGGAATATCATAAAAATTCCCTTTTGCTAAAGGGAGCTCTGGAAATATTTCGCCAGAGAGGCCAATTAAGATTGTTTTAACCAACCATGGTCTCATTTCTAACTTGGATTCAAGCTCCCCTCACAGGCTGTCCATCCAGCCCAGGATCACCCGGACCACCTCACGCAGTACTTCTTCGGACAGGGGCCGGCTGCCCGCCTCGAAGGAATGGCCCAGGCCAGGGAGCACGTGGAGATCACTCCTCACCGGCATATGACCCAGGACCTTCCCCAGAAGGTCCAACTGGCAGAAAGGGTCCCGCCCTCCCTGGATAAAAAGGGCCGGGCACGGCAAGCCGTAAAGGGGGCGGTCCCTGAGGTTTTCGGGTTTCCCCGGCGGGTGCAGGGGATAGCCCAGAAAGACCAGGCCGCTGGCCCCCACGTCCTGGGCCACGATTTGCGCAGCCAGACGGGCGCCCATGGATTTTCCCCCTAAAAACAGGTTCAGGCCCGTGAATTCCTCCAGGTCGGCCACATATTCCACCACCAGGCGAAAGACCCCTTCCAGGACCGGGTCCGGGTCGGGACGTTTTTTGCCCTCCTCCGCGTAGGGGAAATTGAAGCGCACCATGACCAGGCCTTCCCGGGCCAACCGCTCGTGGACCCCGGCAATGAGGGGGTGATCCATGGTGTTGTTGGCGCCGTGCCCCAAGATAAGCACGGCCACCATGGTGGCGGTGCGGGGAATGCCCAACACGGCGCGAAATTGCCGATCCGGCCCCAAGGGCAGGGTTACCTGGCGAGTTTCCATGTCAAACCCCCGCGAGATTTTCTTTTGGGGGGAGGCCCAGGGACCTGAGGTCCCTGCCCTCCCCCCAAGCCCCCCTCCCAACCCGCAGAGGTCTTGCCAGTGCGGGGTTGGGGATGGGAGCTTGAGGGAGGGGGAAGGGTTCTGTGACCCCTGGCCCCCTCTCTCAAATTGCCCTACATCTGGTCAGCCTCATCCAGAAACATGATACACGGCCTCAGGTCCGCCAACAGATGGGACAAGCCGCCGCCTCCCGGCCAGGAGACCAGGTGCTCCCAGCCGCCCAGGTGCACCAGCCGGTGGCCGCCCGCCAGCAATTTTCTGAGACGCCTGGCCCAGAGCCGCTCCCGGCTGCATTCTTGGGGATCAATACCACCCGGCCGCGGCTGCAATTTCCCCTCCAGGCCCAGGCGGGCCCGGCGAAATTCAGCCCCAACAAATTCTTCCAGGGTGCCGGCAGCATCAGTTTCATACAAAAAACGTAAATTTTCCGAGCATAAAAGCTCATCGGCATAGCGGGGCAGGTGGCTGCGGGCCACCTTTCCTGCGTCAAGAAATTTCACTGGGATATTCTGGACTTTTCCCCAATCCCGGGCCGCCCGGTATTCAAAGGGCAATGCCGTCTGGGCCGCCACCCGGGCCACTGCAAACTTCTCAGGGGCATTGGCGGGGAGGGCTCTCATGGCCTCAGACAAGCGCTGCTGCCAACGTTTGGCCGCCCGCTGCCGATAACGCACGGAAAAGGGGCTGATCTCCACCGTGATCACCTGGGGCCGGATATGCTCAAAAAACCGCCAGGCCCTCTCATAGCCTGCCGGATCGCCATGGACCGTGGCGAGGAAGTAAAGCTGATAAAAGCAATGAGGGCCGGAGACGCTGTGGCGGGGTATCCCCGCCCTGTGCCCTCTCCCCACAACCCCCTCCTCAGCAATTTCTCGGGAGAACAGGCATCCTGCCTGTTCCTGCACAGGCTGGAAGCCTGTGCTCCCGAATTTTTAATGGTAGCAAGGGCATCCTGCCCATGCCTGGACGGGCTGGAAGCCCGTCCTACCGTGCTTTGCCAGGGGGTTGGGCAAAACTGATCCGGGAGAGGAGCCGGGGCCAGGGGCGCCGGCCTTAAG
>JBAQHL010000356.1:0-1802 GCA_049288295.1 Desulfobaccales bacterium | reverse complement strand
CCCCAATCCCATACCCAAAGCCAAACCTTGCAGCCCGTAAGGGAATAGACTACAATTTCGCCGGGGTTTTTCATCTATGTCCGGTGACGTCAAGAATACTTCTTTTCTCATCACCGGCAGCGCCGGCTTTATCGGCTTCCACGTGTGCCAAAACCTCCTGGCCCAGGGGGGCAAGGTCATCGGCCTGGACAATTTCAATGATTATTACTCCCCGGCCTTAAAGCGGGACCGGGACCGGGAGCTTAAAAAACACCCTAATTTTATCGGCATAGAAGCTGACCTGGCCGATTTCAACGCCCTGGCCGTCTTGTTTGAGGAGCACCGCCCCCAGAAAATCTGCAATTTGGCAGCCCAGGCCGGGGTGCGCTATTCCCTGATCAATCCCTTTGCTTATCAGAAAGCCAACCTGGAGGGCTTTCTCAACCTTATCGAGTTGGCCAAGCGCTACGAAGCGGCTCGCTTCGTCTACGCCTCCAGTTCCAGCGTTTACGGCGGCTTAACGGAAATGCCCTTCTCCGAGGACCAAAGGGTCGACACCCCCATCAGCCTGTACGCCGCCACGAAAAAGGCCAACGAACTCATGGCCCACACCTATACCCACCTGTTCGGCCTCCCCACCGTGGGTCTGAGATTGTTCACGGTCTACGGCCCCTGGGGCCGCCCGGACATGGCCCTGTGGCTTTTCACCGAGGCCATGTTGGCCGGCCGCCCCATCAAGGTCTTTAACTTCGGCCGCATGGAGCGGGACTTCACCTTCATCGACGATGCGGTCCAGGGGGTGGTGGCCTCCCTTATGGTCCCGGGGCTCATGCCCTATGAAGTTTTTAATATCGGCAATAATCGCTCGGAACAACTCTTACGGGTGATCAATCTTTTGGAGCAGCACCTGGGGGTCACGGCCCAGCAGGAACTCCTCCCCATCCAACCGGGCGATGTGCCCGCCACCTTCGCCGACATCAGCCGGGCCCAGGCCAAGCTCGGTTTTTCTCCCACCACCCCCATCGACGAGGGGGTCCCCCGGTTCATCAGGTGGTATAAGGACTACCACGGCCTGGCTTAGAAAGTAAAAAGTTAAAAGTACAAGGTTCAAAGTGCAAAGAAATGCAGGGTGTGCTCGAGTAATAATACATCTCACCAAGTCACCTGAGACAAATAAGACGGTACGGCTTGCCGGATGTTTCCGCATCTGTTCCGCTTACTTCCGCAGCGGGTTCGGTTGAAACCACTTATATTCCTGAGTTTTTCCGCATGGGGCCGCAGGTGTTGCGGAACAGTGCAGCCGTTCATGAATTTGAGGTTCATCCGTAAGTATGAGGAGATTAACTCCCCCAGAATCCCAACCCTTTCCTCTTGCTAACAGGTGGAGAGGGAGATGAGGAAATTCCCCGCGAAGCTTTCCGAGGGGTCCCTCATGGCCAGTCAGGCGCACCCGGGATATCTCAACATTCTCACACCGGGGCGCAAAGTCCTGGTCACTCAGGCTGGCGGACAGGGCCTGGCGTCTCTGGCCCCGGGCATCAAGGCGGCAAGCGGTACAAGGTTTCGGCATAGGTGGAACTCCCGGTAGAGTTGCGGCACAATGCCGTTTTGGAGGAAAAGTAGCAAGGACAGACAGGAAAAACCAGCACAGCCGGGATGACTGGCCATTTAAAAGTTTCGAGTTTTGAGTTTCGAGGTTCGAATTTTGAGTGTAGGGTGCGTCTTCCGCACCATGATCCTCCTTCGTTGAATAAAAAGCTATCTAGTAGGTTTAGTTACAAATCAACCCTAACCCCAGTAGTATCCGGCAGGCATTTTGCAGG
>JBAQHL010000355.1:0-4882 GCA_049288295.1 Desulfobaccales bacterium | reverse complement strand
AACAGAACATACCATTATATTTTTTGTTTTCTGAGCGATAGTTTATGTGCTTCTTCTCACAAGATACGATGAAAAGCATTTGCTGGTGAAGGGGACAGCCGCGCTTGGCTAGTCGCCGCTGTAAGGTGAGGGCCCCTCCCTTATATTAGATTTAAGAATTGCCCAGACATTATGGTAACAAAACATATGTTCATTTAAATGCCGTCCAACAGCAAAACCTGTTATCGGTCTTTTTTCGATATTTTTTATTAAAAATAACGAACCATGCAAACCGTTTATTGACGCTAAATAAAATTCTAATGAAAGAATTTTCATCTAAACAAAATTGTGCTACTATGGAATTCCTTTCAAGGTTAAAGCAGGGGAGTCTTACAGGTCAAGCATCAGGATGAGACTAATACTGCCAGAAAGGAGGGCACCACAGAACTTTTAAGAAACAAGTCGCACTAATCTCCCTGAAGATTCCCATGAGGAGGTATTGAATGAGGATTTCCCGCAGGACTTTTCTCAAGGGTTTGGGAGGCGGGCTGACGGCCTTGAGCCTGAACGAGGTGATTTTTTCCCATCAAGGCTGGGCCGGCTTCGTGCATCCCGCCAAGACAGAAGGAGCGACCAAAACCACTTCCATCTGCCCTTTCTGCGGCGTCGGCTGCGGGCTGGTGGCCTACACGGTCAACGGCAAGCTGGTGGCCCTGGAAGGCGATCCGGAACATCCCATCAACCAGGGATCACTTTGCAGCAAGGGGCAGGCGGTCTTCGAGGTGGTCACCAGCCCCCGCCGCCTGAAAAAAGTGCGCTACCGGGCCCCGGGCAGCGACCAATGGGAGGAAAAGCCCCTGGACTGGGCCATCAAAACCGTGGCCCAACGCATGAAGGAGACCCGGGATCCTTCCTTTGTAAGCACAAATTCCAGCGGCGTGCCGGTGAACCGCACCGAGGCCCTGGCCTCCATCGGGGGCGCGTCTCTCAACAACGAAGAGTGCTATCTCATTTCCAAGCTCATGCGGAGTTTGGGCGTTGTGTATTTGGAGCATCAAGCCCGCCTCTGACACTCCTCTACCGTGGCCTCGTTGGGGCCCACCTTCGGTAGAGGAGCCATGACCAACCACTGGAACGACCTGGCCAACAGCGATTGCCTCATGATCGTGGGCTGCAACCCCGCCGAGAACCACCCCATCAGTTTCAAACATATTACCAAAGCCCAGGAAAACGGCGCCAAGCTCATTGTGGTGGACCCCCGCTACACCCGCTCCGCGTCCAAGTCAGACCTCTATGTGCGCCTGAGACCGGGCACCGACATCGCGCTTTTCGGCGGCCTCATCAATTATGTGCTGGAAAACGAGCTTTATCATAAAGATTATCTAGTTAATTATACCAATGCCCCGTTCCTGATCCGGGGAGATTTTTCCTTTGATACGGTTGAGGGCCTCTTTGCCGGGTACAACAAGGAAAAGCGCGCCTACGACACTGCTTCCTGGGATTACGAGGTGGATAAGGACGGGAAGCCGGTTACTGATCCCACCCTGCAAAATCCCCGCTGTGTCTTCCAGTTCATGAAGAAGCACTACTCCCGGTACACCCCGGAAGTGGTGCTCCAGGTGACCGGGGTCCCCACGGAAACCTTCCTCAAGTTGGCAAATCTGTACTGCGCCACCGGCAAGCCGGACAAGGCCGGCAGCCTCCTGTACGCCATGGGCGGGACCCAGCACACCACCGGGGTGCAGATCATCCGCGGCTATTCCATCCTGCAGCAGCTTCTGGGCAACATGGGCATCGCCGGCGGCGGCATTAATGCCCTCCGGGGTGAGAACAATGTCCAGGGCTCCACGGATATGGCCCTCCTTTTTCACATTGTTCCCGGATATATGGCCACACCCAGTGAGGCCAACCATCCCACCCTGAAGGATTACCTGGACAAGGAGACCCCCAAGGCCAGTTGGTGGATGAACAAGCCCAAGTATTTTGTCAGTCTCCTCAAGGCCTTCTGGGGGGAAGCGGCCACCCCGGAAAATGAATTCGCCTACCACCTCATGCCCAAGGTGGGCAAAGGCTTTCAGAGTTCGGGCTACTCCTGGATGCCCCTGTTTGAGAACATGGCGGAGGGGAACATTCACGGCATGCTGGTCTGGGGCATGAACCCCGCGGTGGGTTCCTCCAACCTGAATCAGACCTATGCCGCTTTGGACAAGCTAAAGTGGATGGCAGCCTTTGACCTGTGGGAAACGGACACCTCGGTGTTCTGGAAGCGGCCCGGCGCCAATCCCAAGGACATTAAAACCGAGGTTTTCCTGTTTCCCGCGGCGGACTCCCTGGAAAAGGAAGGGAGCGCCAGCAACAGCGGCCGCTGGATCCAGTGGCGCTACCAGGCGGTGAAGCCCGGGGGCGATATCAGGAGCGACCTCTGGTATGCCAACGCCCTGGCCCTGGAGTTGAAAAAGCTTTATAAGGAAGACGCTAAGGCGGTGGCTCCCGAGGCCATTGTCAACCTGAACTGGAATTATGGCGAGGACCCGGACGTCCACCTGGTGGCCAAAGAGATCAACGGCTACACCTGGGCCGACAAGAAGCAGATGGCCAATTTCGTGGCCCTTAAAGACGACGGCTCCACGGCCTGCGGCTGTTGGATTTACTCCGGCTACTATCCCGGTCCTGAGAAAAAGGATAACAAGGCCGCAGCCCGGAATGGCAAAGACCCCAGCGGCCTGGGCCTCTATCCGGGCTGGTCTTTTGCCTGGCCGGTGAACCGGCGCATCATCTATAATCGCTGCTCCATGGACCCCGCGGGCCAACCCTGGAACAAGAAACGGGCCCTGGTGGCCTGGGATGACGAGGGCAAGAAGTGGGTCAGGAACGATGTTCCCGATTTCAAATGGCTGGATTTTGCCACCAAGGCGGAGTTTCCCCCCGACGAGTCCCTCAAGGCTCCCTATATCATGCTGCCCGAAGGCAAGTGCCGCCTGTTTGTGCCCAAAGGACTTTGCAAGGACGGGCCCTTCCCGGAACATTACGAGGCCCTGGAGTGTCCCTTCATTAACCCCATCTCCAAGCAGCAGAGCAACCCGGTCATTAAGATATGGAAATCAGCCCTGGATTCGGTGGCCCAGATCTGCGACCCGCGCTACCCCATCATTGCCACCACCTTCCGGGTCACGGAGCACTGGCAGGCCGGAGCCATGACCAGGAACCTCTCCTGGCAAAATGAAATGATGCCGGAGATGTTCGTGGAGATGAGCCCCGGTTTGGCCAAAGAAAGGGGCATCAAACCGGGGGACTGGGTCAAGGTGAAGAGCACCCGGGGAGAGGTGATGGCCCGGGCCAACGTCACCAACCGGGTGGCCCCCTTCTGCTGCGGCGCCAAGGGTTTTGAGAATACCGTGGAAATGGTGGCCCTGCCCTGGCATTTCGGATTTGCCGGCTTATCCACCGGCGGACCGGATAAAACCAAAAATTATGCGGTTAACCAGTTGGCCCCCATGGTGGGCGACGCCAACACCATGATCCCGGAATACAAGGTGTTCCTGGTGCAAGTGGAAAAGGCCTGACCTGGCCCTTTGAAAGGAGACGACCCATGAAAGCTATTCTCATTGATACCACCAAGTGTATCGGGTGTCGGGCCTGCCAGGTTGCCTGCAAGAGCTGGAATGATTTACCCTCGCACACCCCCAGCAAATTCAGTGATAGCTGGAGCAACCCCAAATACCTGGACTCGGAAAATTACACCCGGATTATTTTTAAGGAAATGGCCACACCGGAGGGGGAGATGCGCTGGCATTTCATCAAGCGCCAATGCAATCACTGCCTGGTGCCGGCCTGCGAAAGCGCCTGCCCGGTGGGGGCCCTGAAGAAGCTGCCGGAGGGGCCGGTGGTTTATAACGATGATACCTGCATCGGCTGCCGCTACTGCATGATGGCCTGCCCCTTCCAGATTCCCAAGTTCGAATGGAGCAAGGCGGTGCCCCTGATCCGCAAGTGCACCTTCTGCGCCGACCGCTTGGCCAGCAAACAAGATCCGGCCTGCGTGACCTCCTGTCCCACCGGCACGCTCATCTTCGGGGAGCGGGACCAGCTTCTCAAGGAGGCCCACCGGCGCATCGGTGTGCATCCGGGGAAATATCACCCCGCAATATACGGGGAAAAGATCGGCGGCGGCACCTGCAAGCTCTATCTCACTGCAGCTTCCTTCGAGACGCTGGGCTTGAATCACGAGGGTTTCCGTACTGACCTGGGTGACTATCCTCAAGGCATGCGCGGCCGGGAGTGGATGGCCAAAGTGCCCTGGGTGGCTGTGACCGTGGGCGGCCTGTGCACCGGGCTCTATTTGCTTAACAAACGCCGGGGTGAAGTTCAGGCCCACGAAAGGAAGGAGGGGTAAGCCATGTCCCAAAACGCCAAAATCGGCTCCGGCATCGGTACAGGACGGGCCATCCTCTTCGGGCTCGTGGGTTTGGGGATCATTGCCGGGATTTACCGCCTGATTGCCGGTCTCGGGGCCACCACCAACTTGAGTGACGCCTATCCCTGGGGCCTGTGGGTCAGCTTTGACATTCTCACCGGCGTGGCCCTGGCCGGCGGCGGCTTTACCATCAGCGCCGCCATTTACATTTTTAATTTGAAAAAATTCGAACCTCTGCTGCGCCCGGCCAAGCTCTCGGCGTTTGTGGGGTATCTCATTTTCATCATCGGGCTTTTTTTCGACCTGGGCCAACCCTGGCGCATCTGGCACCCCATGGTCATGTGGAACCCCCAGTCCGTGCTCTTTGAAGTGTCCTGGTGCGTCATGCTGTACACCACGGTGCTGGCCACCGACGTGTTCATCTGGGCCCTGGAGCGCTGGCAGAAGTTCGAGTGGGTGGCCTTTTTCCGCAACATCTCCGTGTTCCTG
>JBAQHL010000354.1:0-6142 GCA_049288295.1 Desulfobaccales bacterium | reverse complement strand
GCGGCCCGCGGCTAACTGGGGCTCAGGATCAAGGTGAGCCCTGACCAGAGGCTGGGAGAGGGCCGGGTCTATGTCAAGGTGGTGGCTCAGGATTTCCAGGCCCGCGGCTGATTCCCCCAGGGGCCCGGTCACATAAACCAGATCTCCGGCTTGCGCCCCGGAACGACGCAACATCTGATCTTTGGGGACTTTTCCCAGGACCGTCAGGGTGATGGCCAGTCCCAAAGGCGAGGACACGGTGTCGCCGCCAATAACCGTCACCTCGTAATCCCGGGCGCAGGCCGCCAGCCCTTCGCCGAACTCCAGTGCTCCGGCCAGGTCCCGGTCCGGGGGCCAACCTATGGAGAGGAGGGCATACAGGGCCTCCCCGCCCATGGCCGCAATGTCGCTTAAATTCACGGCCAGGGATTTCCTGCCCAACTGGTGCAAGGAGGTGGAAGCCGGGTCAAAATGAACCCCCTCTATGAGGGTGTCAATGGTCCACAGCAGATAATCAGAGCCCCCCAAGTCCAGGGCCGCACAGTCGTCGGCAATTCCCAGGGCCACTTCCGGTGGCGGTGCCCCGAAAATGTCGGCCAGGCGCTGGATAAGCTCGATTTCGCCGAATGGAGGGCGGGTCATGGGTAATGCTCAGAGGGGGTTGGGAGGGGAGTTTGAGGGCAGGGTGGGGGAGTCACCGCTCTCCCGGCCCTCCCCTCAAAAAGCCCTCACACCATTTCCAGGGCATCGAAAAAGAAGCTGATCTCGGTCCTGGCGGTATCCGGCCCATCGGAGCCATGGACGATATTGGCCTCAATGTCCCGGGCGAAGTCGGCCCGGATGGTGCCAGGTGCGGCTTGCCGGTAGTCGGTGGCCCCCATGAGGTCCCGGTTTTTCTGAATGGCATTGTCGCCCTCCAGAATCATGGCCACAATGGGGCCGGAACTCATGAAGGTGGTGAGGCTGTCATAAAAAGGCCGCTCTTTATGCACCGCATAAAAAGCCCGGGCCTGTTCCAGGGTAAGGTGGAGCATTTTCATGGCCCGGATTTTCAGTCCAGCTTTCTCAAACCGCCCGATGACCTCGCCCATGAGACCCCGGGACACACCGTCGGGTTTAATGAGGGAGAGAGTCTGTTCACTCGGCATTTGCTTGGTATCTCCTTCGCATGAGAAATGGCATTCTTAGCAATGAGCCTTAAGCTATAAGCAATAAGCTATAAGCTAAAAACATAAAGCTTTAAATCTTATAGCTTACAGCCAAAAAATTTTTCCCTGATCCCCCCCTAAAACTGGCCGCGGCTATGATGAGCGCTCCATCTTCCCATAATGGTCGAACTGCAGGGTAAAAGTGCCCCGGCCCTGGGTAAGGGAGCGCAGGGTGGTGGCGTAGCCGAACATCTCCGCCAGGGGAGCGTGGGCCGTAATCAGGCGCACCGGCCCTTTGGCCACCAGTTGTTCGGTTTTGCCCTTGCGGGCCTGCAGGTCCCCCAGCACCTCCCCGGTGAATTCCTCCGGGGTGATGATTTCCATTTTCATGATGGGTTCCAAAAGGAGGGGCTGGCCCGCTTGCAGGGCCGCCTTCACTGCGGCCATGGTGGCGATGCGGAAGGCCATTTCCGAGGCCTGGCCCTCTTTGATCACTGCGTCTTCCAGGGTGACCGCAATGTCCACCGCGGGGTGACCGTAAATGGGGCCGCCGTCCAGGGCCTCCTCCACCGCCTGCTTGATCACCGGCACATAGTTTTGGGCCGGGTGATCTTCAGAGAGGCCGGAGAAAAACAGGTTGCCCCGGCCCCGGGCGCGGGGCCTGACGCTGAGCTTCACCTGGGCGAAATGCTGCTTGCCCGCCAACTCCCGGTCAAAGCTCCCCGTCTCCGTGGCGTTGTCCGCAATGGTTTCTCGATAGACCACCTGGGGGCGGCCGGAACGCAGGCGGGTGTTGAAATCGCGCTCCAGGCGGTTGAGAATCACTTCCAGGTGCAGTTCCCCCATGCCTGAGAGCAGGGTCTGGCCGGTATCCTCGTCGGTGGTGATCACCAGGCTGGGATCTTCTTCCGCCAAACGGGTCAGGACCGGCCCCAGGCGCTCCTGGTCTTCCCGGCTCTCGGGCTCAATGGCCAGGGAAATCACCGGCACGTAGGAGGAGATGGGTTCGAGGATGATGGGATGGGCCTGGTCGCACAAGGTGTCCCCCGTGGTGGCCACTTTAAGTCCCATGAGGGCCACGATGCTCCCGACCTGGGTCTCCTCCAGGCGTTCCCGTTTGTTGGCATGCATGCGCAGAATCCGGGACACCTTTTCGGTGACGCCTTTCACCGGGTTGAAAATCTCCTGGCCCACCTTGAGGCGGCCGGAATAGATCCGCACATAGGTGAGCCGCTGGCTCTGGTCCACCATGATCTTGAAAGCCAGCCCCGCCAGAGGGGCATCCAGTTTGGCTTCCCGGGTTTCGGTCTGCCCGGTCTGAGGATTTTCTCCCCGGATGGGCGGCACTTCCATGGGGTTGGGCAAAAAATCCCTGATGCCGTCCAGGAGGGGATGGATGCCCTTGTTGCGCAGGGCCGCCCCGCAATATACCGGCACACCCTTCAAACCCACGGTGACTCGATGGATGGCGGCCTTGAGATCGTCCAGTCCCAGGGGTTTTTCACCCAGAAAGGCTTCCAGCAATTGGTCGTCCACTTCGGCCAGGGCCTCCACTAGGCCTTCCCGGCGCTGGACGGCCTCCTCCTGGAGGTCGGCGGGGATTTCCAGTTCGTCGAATTCGGCCCCCAGGGTTTCCTCCCGCCAGCGGATGGCCTTCATGTTCAGGATGTCGATAACCCCCCCGAACTGATCGGCCTCCCCCCAGGGAATGGTCACGATAAGAGGATGGACCCCCAACTTTTCCTTGAGACTTTCAATGGAGGCCCAGAAATCGGCCCCGGGCCGGTCCATTTTGTTGATGAAGGCCAGCTTGGGAACCCGGTAGCGGTCGGCCTGGTGCCAGACCGTCTCCGACTGGGGCTCCACGCCGGCCACCCCGTCAAAGACCCCGATGGCGCCGTCCAGGACCCTCAGGGACCGCTCCACTTCGATGGTGAAGTCCACGTGCCCCGGGGTGTCGATGAGGTTGATCACCGCATTTTTCCAGTGGCAGGTGGTCACCGCCGCGGTGATGGTGATGCCCCGCTCCTGCTCTTCGGGCATCCAATCCATGGTGGCCGCGCCGTTGTGCACTTCCCCCATCTTGTGGGTCCGGCCGGAATAATAAAGGATGCGCTCGGTAAGGGTGGTCTTACCTGCGTCGATATGAGCGATAATCCCGATGTTGCGGATGTTTTGCAGCTTCACACCCGGCACCACGCTGCTATCCCCCCAAAGTCAAAGAAACCTCGCTTTTTGTAAATGAATTTGCCCTTCCTTGCAACCTCAATTATAGTGAGACTGTCCTGAAAAGTTCCTCAGGGGTGGCATAGGCGTTCCAACTTGTGCGGATAATCGAGGCGGGCACGGAGGCCCGCCCTACCAACTTTTCATGCTTTGCGGGTGGGCCAAAGGCCCGTGAGGAACTGTTTTTGAAAGTTAGGTGGGAGAGAGCCGGGGGGGATTGTGGCTTACCGCCCTAGGGCATGGCCAGCGCCATGCCCCTGCACCTCCCCATGCGCCCCCTTAGCGCGGTAGGACGGGCTTCCAGCCCGTCTAACACGGGCAGGATGCCCGTGCTACCAGCAATAACCGGGAGCACAGGCATCTTGCCTGTGCCACAGGCGGGACGCCTGTGCTCCCGTTTTAAAAAAGAGGGATGGATCTGGGATAGGGGGCAGGTGGCCCAGGCTTCCCAAACTATGCAACTCCCTTTCCCCTTCTGCCTCATCCTGGATTATGCCGCAGCAAAAGGTGGAAATTAAGCTAACTATTTGATATAAGGAGGATAAAATAGTAATTCGGGGGTCTCCCAGATGCTCGCTAGTGGTGAAAGCCGGAAAGAGGTAATCCGGCCGGATTTTAACCGGGCCATCAGGATAGATTTCCAGGGGGCCAAGATCACCTCAGACGTTGGCTTTCTCCTGATGCGAGAGGTTGATGACCGTTTCAGCATCATCGAACCCTTGCAAAATTGCCTGGAAGACTTGAGGTCACCTACTCACACGAAACACTCGTTGGTCCAGATGGTGCGACAAAGGGTCTACCAGATGGCCGCCGGTTACGAAGATTGCAACGACGCTGATTACTTGAGGATAGACCCGGCCCTCAGGCTGGCCCTGGGTAAAGATCATCAGGTAGGCGCTGGCCAGTCCAGGCTCTCCCGGCTGGAAAACCACATCCTGGGCAACGAGGCTGGGCTGCAGGCCTTGGAGGCCGCCCTGACCCGGTCCACGGATACCCTGTTAAAAAGGAAGAACAAAAAGCGGCTGATTATCGACCTGGATTCCACCGAAGACCCAGCTTATGGCAAGCAGGAGGGGGTGGTCTACAATGGCCATTTTGCCAAAAACTGCTTCCATCCGTTGTTTGGCTTCACCAGTGACGGCGACTGTCTGGGGGCCAGGCTGAGACCGGGTAATGTCCATTCAGCCGATGGCGCCCTGGAGTTCATCAAGCCCATGGTGGAGCGCTACCGGCCGTGGTTCAAGCTTTTCTGGTTTCGGGGTGACGCCGCCTTTGCCAAACCAGAAATCTACGAGTACTGCGAGGAGCAACGCCTCACCTACTTCATCCGGTTGCCGGCCAACGAGAACCTGGATAGGCTGGTGGCGCCTCACCTCAGTCGCCCGGTGGGCAGGCCACCCCAGAGCGGCATCCAGGTCAAGATCGTTGATCTCCGCTACCAGGCCAAGAGTTGGAGCCGGTCCCGCCGGGTGGTGGCCAAGATCGAGTGGCACCGGGGCGAGTTGTTCCCCCGCATCGGCTTTGTGGTCACCAGCTCCAGGCTGCCGGCCGGTAAGGTGATCAAGGTCTATAACGGCCGGGCCGAGATCGAAAACCGGATCAAAGAAGGGAAGAACACCTTACACTGGGACAAGACCAGTTGCCAGCGGTTTGAGGCCAACCAGGCCCGGCTGCAAATGGGGGTTTTGGCCTACAACCTCCTGCATATGATCCGCCAGTTCTATGTTTGGGGCGAAGAAGTGAAACGGTCCATGGACTGGTTGATCAAACGTCTGATCAAAGTGGGGGCCAGAGTTTCTTATCATGCCCGCAGGTGGTATGTCCACGTGGCCTCCGCCTTTCCCCTGGCGCACCATTATCGGGCAGTGCTGGCCTGGGGTCTTTAGGCTTACCAGCCGGATAGCATCTGGTCGCCGAGGGATTGATCTGCCCGAAATCTGGGAAAAATTGACTTTTCGCCCAAATTTTGGCTATTTTGCCACCTGAGAAAGGAATTGACTTTGAGAAGAGGGGCGTTTGGGAGATTTTACTCGGATAAAGAGCTCCCCAAAACTATTTTTCGGGTGCTGTGGCCAAGACTGCGGCATAATCTCGGTTTTAATATGGTGTCTGGACGGGACATATTTACCAGGGGGGACAGGAGTCCCGTCCCCGGGTTTGGGTTCCTGGGCCGGATGGTTATTGAGGACCGTGGCGGGGAAGTCGGGAAGTGTTAGCAGGGGAGGCCGTCAAGCTAGCCCTTCCATTAAAGAGGAATACTATACAAGTGATTAGGCTAACAATAAGCAAAAAGGGAGCGAGGCAAGGATAGTCCGGCTTTTATTAAGGCATATATGCCATGAATGGTTGCATTTATCGCCGTGGACGGGTGCCGGGATCCTTCCGCCGCGGTGGATGGTACAAGAGCAGGGCTCCCTACCACGACGTCCATATCTCCGCCACCGTAGTATTTTCTTCCGCACCTCTCCGCCCCCTATTGCCTGTGACGGGTCAACAGCATCACTAATGATTTTCTTCCCAAAAACAAAAACGGCCCCCGGGATGCCCATTTTGCCGGGGCCGGCTACCATGCTGGAGGAGAGAATTCCAGGGCAAAGGAAACAACGGCAACGTTATGAATAGGAAGGAACCCGGATTCGAGCTTTTTACTCTTACTTCTTTTGACCTTGTGGGGAATAGTGTGGGGAATATATTTTTAAGCAAAAAGAAAAGGCCCGTTTATGGGCCTTAACTCCTTGAAATCCCTTGGCGGGCGATGGGCAACTCGAACGCCCGACCTTTGTTTACAG
>JBAQHL010000353.1:0-6558 GCA_049288295.1 Desulfobaccales bacterium | reverse complement strand
AGGAGTTCCGCACCGGCAGCTTGAGCCTGCCCGCCACTGAAACCGACGAGGTGCCTCCAGCCTGTTTTGCCTGCCTGTACCTGGCCTACAAGGAATTCTCCATGAACGAGGCCTCCGGCCTGTTTTACTATTACTGTGCGTATCACACGCCGGGGCGGTTAAGTCAGGAAACGCCCCCATGTCTGTCAGAGGAGAAATAGGGTTGGATCGGGGAAATAAAGAAGACGAGAGATTGGTGTTGTGGAAGGAGCCGGACGATCCAGCCACTACGGCCCTCTCTGGAGAAAAGACGTTTTCCTTCCACTGCCATGCCGGCCTGGCCTGTTTCAACCGCTGCTGCCGGGACGCCACCATTATCCTGAGCCCCTATGACATCCTGCGCCTGAGCCGCGCCCTGGGCCTTGCCACCGGGGAGTTTTTGCGGCGTCACACCCGCCGGGAAGAGGAGGCCGGTTCACGCTTGCCCCTGCTGTTAGTAAAACCCCCGCGCCGCGGAGGCTGCCCCTTCCTGGGGGAGGCCGGCTGCACCGTGTATGGGGACCGGCCCGCCGCCTGCCGCCTGTTTCCCCTGACCCAGGGGAGCGAACTTGCCCCGGAGGGGGTGGTGGACCACCATTTCCTGCGCCGCCTGGAGTATTGCCAGGGATTTGCCGGGGAAAAGGAGTGGACCGTGGCGGCCTGGCAGGCCGACCAGGGCTTCCCGGAGTTTGACCGGCCAAGGCGTCCCTGGTTAAATCTTCTTTTGCGGCAAGCTCAGCCGGAACGCACTCCCCCGGATGACCGCCTTGTTTCCCAGTTCTACATGGTGGCCTACGACCTGGACGGATTCCGCACCTTTTTATTCGAGTCCGCGCTGATGGGCGTGCACGGCATCTCGCCAGAAGAGGCCCTGCCCCTGAAAACCGATGACCAGGCCTTGCTCCGCTTCAGCGCCGCCTATCTGGAGAACCTCCTGTTTCCGGGGGAGGCGCGGCCCCTGAGGGAGGCCCTCAAGGCCGCCCTCACAGAACCTCACCCGGAAAACCTGTAAACGTCGGGCAAGGACGCCCGTTGACCCGCATTCTTTGACTTAAATCATTACACCGGGCTGCCTCTTTTGATATTAATAATTGTACGTTTTTGTAATATTCCTCTCAGCTGCACTATCGTAAATAACTTTTTTGCTGCTTACCTGGTAATATTTTGAAAGGAGGGAAATTGTACCCTGGCCCGCTAAGGTTGTAATCCGGAATCATTGTTGCTGGAAACGAGATAACCGCGAGGGAACTATGAAAAAACTGGTCATTTTAGGTCACGGCACCGGCGGCACCATTATTGCCACCAAAATGCGGGAAAAATTACCGGAACGTGAATGGGACATCACCGTCATCGACAAGGACTGGCAGCATCATTACCAGCCCGGCTGGATTTTTATCCCTTTCGGCATCTACACCAAAGAGGACTGTGTCAAGCCCCGGAGCAAGTTTGTGCCTCCCGGGGTCAACCTGGTCCTGGATGAAATTTTGGGCATCGATCCCGAAAAGCGCCAGGTTAAAACCCGGCAGGCCACCTTCTCCTATGATTGGCTGGTGGTGGCCACAGGAGCCGGCATCAACCCCGAGGAAGTGGAGGGCATGCTGGGGGAGGGCTGGGGCAAGGACATTCACAACTTTTACACCCTGGAGGGGGCCCTGGCCCTCTATGAAAAAATGAAATATTTCCACAAGGGCCGGGTGGTGGTGAACATTGCCGAGCTGCCCATTAAATGCCCGGTGGCCCCCCTGGAATTCTGCTTCATGTCGGACTGGTACTTCGATATTAATGGCGTCAGGAGCAATATCGAGATCGAACTGGTGACGCCGCTGGCGGGTGCCTTCACCAAGCCCCAGGCTTCGGCCATGCTGGGGAAACTGGCGGATGAAAAAAACGTCATGGTCACCCCCAATTTCCAGATCTCCGGAGTGGATGCCGCCCGCAAGGTTATCACCTCCTATGACGGCCGGGAGGTGAATTACGACCTCCTGGTGGCCATTCCCCCCAATTTCGGGGCCCAGTGCATTATCGACAGCGACATGGGCGACCCCATGGGCTACGTGGACACGGACCACCACACCCTGAAGGCCAAGAATTTCGACCGGATTTACGTCATCGGCGACGCGGCCAATGTGCCCACCTCCAAGGCCGGGGCCGTGGCCCATTATGAGGCAGACATCGTGGCGGACAACCTCGTCCGGGAGATTGACGGCCAACCCCCCTGGCCCAACTACGACGGCCACGCCACCTGAATTGTGGTGACGGGTTACGAGAAGGGGTCCCTTCTCGACTTTAACTACAAAATAGAGCCGCTGCCGGGCAAATTCCCCTTTCCGGGGGTTGGCCCTTTTGACCTTCTGGGCAACAGTTTCAGCAATTACACGGCCAAAATGATGTTCCGCTGGGTCTATTACAATCTCATGCTCAAGGGGAGCCACCTGCCCCTCGAGCCCCAGTTTGTCATGGCCGGGAAGGTGCGGGGCATCCTCTCTCCCGATGTGGAAATGCCTCTCAGGAGGAGAAAGAAATGAGCGCGGAAGAGCAAATTCTCGAGCGGTTGACCCGTATCGAGGAGAAACTCGAGCAGTTCTCCTCCTGCGCCGACCAGCTAAAGAACTTCACCAACGTTTTCGAAAACTTCCATGACCTGGGCCGGGACGTTTCCCTGCTAACCTATCCCGCGGTGAAAATCCTCACCGAAGAACTGGGGGAAGTGGAGACGGGCTTTCAGCTGGAGGACATCTCTTTTCTCCTCAAGCGGTTCCTCCTGAGTCTCAGGAACATCGCCTGGGGCCTGGAGCAACTGGAGAACCTGGTGGACTGGTGGCAGGATATGGAGCCCATCATAAAAATTGCGGTGCCCCACATCGTCGATTTTATGGAGGACCTGGACCAGAAGGGCATCTTCAAAGGCTACCAGGCCATGCTCCAGGGGTACGCCAAAATTGCCCAACGCTATAGCCCGGAGGACATCGACCTGATTGCCGACGGCATTGTCAGCATGCACGGGGTGGCCAAGAAATTTTCCGATCCGAGATTCATCAGCTTCGTGGAAAAATTCATGGATGTGCCGGCCGAAGTGAACCTGGAAGAGGCCAAGCCGGTTGGGCCGGTTGGCCTGATGTGGCGCATGCGCAGTAAAGAGTGCCGCCAGGGTTTGGGGGTGCTGGTGGAACTCACCAAGGCCCTGGGGAAACTCAAAAACGGCAGCACTGCGGCGGGAGAGGAATCCTCTTCCTGAATGGGGGCCGGCAATAAATCCTTTACTTTTTTCTGTATAGAAAAAATTTCTTGATTGAGAAAAATTACAAATTTGTCTAACGTGCGGCTACCTAGTTTCTCTTGTGGACAGGTAGAATTTCCCTGGGCCCGGGATAACCCAAAAGCTCCCGGCGTCTGCCACCCCTCATTTTGGGTTCGGTCATGCTGAAATTTCTCAACAGCGGCAAGTTCTGGCTCTCCCTTCTCATCCTGGCCTTGCTGGGCGGCGGCCTGGGGGCTTTCCTGGCCTTTGGCCCCCCCAAGTTGTATGCCAAAAGTGAGAGCCCGGAGTTTTGCGGCAGTTGCCACGTGATGGAGTCCCGGTATGAAGCCTGGTTCCATGCCGGCGCCCACCGGCGCATCAAATGTGTGGACTGCCATCTGCCCAATGACAACCTGGCGCGTCACCTGACCTCCAAGAGCCTGGACGGCGGCAAGGAATTTATCCTGTTTCATACGGGCCAGTTCTCCGATGATATCCGCCTGTCAGCCCATGGCGCTCAGGTGGTCAGGGAAAACTGCCTGCGCTGCCACGCCGAGACCATGGCCCGGGTCAACGAGGACCGCAATTGTTGGGAGTGCCACCGCCGTTTGAGCCACAAGCGCACCGGCGCCATGGCCACCATTAATCAATAACTTTTAGGCAAGGAAGGGACAGCGTATGAAGACAAACTGGAAGCTCACGATGCTGGGGGTGGCGGTGGTGCTGGGAGGCTTGCTCCTTTTCTTGACCTGTGCGCCCCAAAAGCCGGAGCCGGTGCGGACCGGGACCATTGCCGAGGGGGAACTGGACCCCGCCAAGTGGGGCCAGGTCTACCCCCTGGAGTATGACCGCTGGAAGATGACCGCGGACCCCAAGCCCGCCAACACCAGCAAATATAAAAAGGGCTATGACACGGATAAGGTCATTTACGACAAGTTGAGCGAGTGGCCCTACCTGGCCCTGCTCAACCACGGCTGGGGCTTCGGCATTGAGTACAACGAGCCCCGGGGCCACCATTACATGGTCATCGACCAGTTGGAAATCGACCCCTCCCGCCTGGGGGCCGGGGGTGTCTGCCTGAGCTGCAAGACCCCCTATGCCGCCAAACTGGAAAAGGAACTGGGGCCCGAGTATTTCAAAATGAAATACCTGGACGCCCACGCCAAGATCCCCAAGGAGCACCAGGAGCTGGGCGTAGCCTGCATCGAGTGCCACGACCACAAGACCATGGGGCTGAGGCTCTATCACCCCGCGGCCCTGAAGTCCTTCCAGTTCATCGGCCAGGACCCGAGCAAAATGACCCGCCAGGAACTGCGCTCCGCAGCCTGCGGCCAGTGCCACGTCACGTATATCATCCCCCGGGACGCCGACATGAAGTCCATGGACCTGTTCTTCCCCTGGCAGGGCAGCAAGCCCGGGGACATCTCCATCGAGAACATCATCAAGGTCATCAAAAAAGACCCCAGTGTCTATAAAAGCGAGTGGGGCACCGGGGAATGGGTGCAGAAGGTCACCGGCTTCAAGTTGGCCTTTCTCCGCCACCCGGAGTACGAATTCTTTACGAGAAACAGCGTGCACTGGAACGCCGGGGCCTCCTGCGCCGACTGCCACATGCCCTATATCAAGGTGGGGGCCAATAAGATTTCGGAGCATGACGTCACCAGCCCCCTGAAAAAGAATATGCAGGCCTGCCAGCAGTGCCACACCGAGAGCCCGGAGTGGCTGCGCAACCAGGTCTATGCCATTCAGGACCGCACCGCTTCCCTGATGTTCCGGTCGGGCTACGCCACAGCCACGGCGGCCAAGCTCTTTGAGATGGTGCACAACGCCCAGAAGGAAGGCAAGCCCATCGACCAGAAGCTCTATGACCAGGCCAAGGACCTGTACCTGGAAGCCATCTACCGGGTGATTTTCATCAACGCGGAAAACTCCATAGGCTTCCACAACCCCAGCGAAGCGGGGCGCATCCTGGGAGACGCCACGGCGTTCGCCGGTAAAGCCGACGGTCTGCTGCGCCAGATTCTCACCAAGGTGGGGGTGGAGGTGCCGGCCAACCTCAACCTGGAAATGGCCAAGTACCTGAACAAGCGGGGCAAGAAACCGCTTAACTTCCAGCCCGAACAGGAGTTCAAGGATCCCTTCGGCATCCAGGAACTGCTGACGCCCAGGACCAGCTTGGGGATAGCGCCGGCTGCGGCCGCGGCGGCGGCTCCTCCGGCAGCTCCGGCTGCTGCCCCGGCGGCGCCGGACAAGAAAGAACCGGCTGCGCCTCCTGCTGCTCCCAAAAAATAGTCCTCACCATGGGGCGGGGGTAAAACCCCGCCCCTTTTTCTTTTGACGCCACCCTGACACCTGGTTTAATCTTCTTTATATATAAATAGATAAATTTGTTGTTGGGGGGATGCATGCGCCGCCCCGACGAGGGATTCTCACGGATTCATTTGAGGTTTTTGCAAAACCCGTTTGTTGTCATCCTGAGCGAAGCGAAGGATCTATATTGTTCAGTCGCTTTGCTCCCTCAGAATGACAAGTCTTTTTTGGAAGGGCAATTTTGCAAGAGGCTCTCGGTATAGGTATTTATTGAGGTCTTAACCTGGTGGGAGGTGGATACATGAAAGCCTGTGCACCGATTCTCATGGTGGGGCTGCTCTTAGCGGCCTCGGTGGCCCTGGGCCAGGGCGGGGACGATGTTCTCAAAAAGGGGCAGGAAGTCTACGAAGCCAACTGCGCCGACTGCCACCGCACTAACGGCGAGGGCCTGCCGGTGAAATTTCCGGCTCTCAAGGGAAACACCTTTGTCACCGGTGACCCCAAACCGGTGATCGACATCTTGATAAATGGCCGCAAGGGCAAGCTGGGGCAGATGCCCGCCTGGAAGGATCACCTGGATGATGCTCAGATTGCCGCGGCAATAAGCTACATCCGGAACGCCTGGGGCAACCAGGCCCCCGCCATCAAGCCCGAAGACGTAGCCCCGGCGCGGAAGAACTAGGGGAAAGGAAATGCGGCGTGAGGGCCGGAGAGCGGCGGCTCCCTGCCTCCCCCCAATCCCCTCCTGAACAACCCTTTAGCAGGGTAGGACGGGCTTCCAGCCCGTTCAGGCACTGTCGGATGCCCGTGCTACGCCGCTAAGACCTGTTGGCAGCCAGACGGTGGCACAGGCTTTCCAGCCGCCTGTGCAGGCGCAAGGCTTGGCCTCGCGCCTATAAAAATTGCCCTTATACCGAGTTGCGGTCATAGAGGTAATATAATGTAGCCGCGAGCCTAAGCCTGTGTTCTTTTCCCATTGGGAACTCATGGCG
>JBAQHL010000352.1:0-12671 GCA_049288295.1 Desulfobaccales bacterium | reverse complement strand
TCTCCTTACCCAGGGCCCCACCCTTAGGCGAAGAGACACATTGATACTGATATACAAAATCCCTGCCAAGCGGCTGACTTCCGCGTCACAAACAGCATCATATTGATTTTAATAAATTTTTTTGTTGTTTTTCCTCAACCCTTCTTGCAACCTTGTGATAAAAATGGCAAGGTTTGTGTGGTTTTTACACAGTTATTTAATTTTAGTGTCTTTCTTCCTAATTTTATTGGATAAATAATTGTCCAGAATCTGACCCTTATTCCAGATTATTTCGCACGCCCCAAATCATAGCGGCGAATCTTGCTATACAGGGTGCTGCGGCTGACCCGCAGGCGCCGGGCCGCTTCATGCTTGTTCCAGCCCACCTCTTTGAGGACGCGCAACACCAGGAGACGTTCGGTTTCCGCCAGGGAAGTGGGCGGAGCTTCTTCCTCGGTTTCCTTGAGAAAGCGGGGCAGATGCCGGCGCCTGATATCCTCCCCCTGGGCCAGGATGACCGCATGGCTGATGGCGTTTTCCAGTTGGCGGACGTTTCCCGGCCAGTCAAAATCCATGAGAGTCTGCATGGCGTCCGAAGAAAACCGCAGGATGCGCTTGTTTTCCTTGAGATTGTATTTTTCCAGAAAGTGCTGGCTGAGGAGCGGAATATCTTCTTTGCGCTCCCGGAGGCCCGGCAGTTGGATGGTGATGACATTCAAGCGGTAATAAAGATCGTCCCGAAAACGACCCTCCTGGACTTCTTGGTAGAGATTCTTGTTGGTGGCGGCCAGCACCCGGACATTGGACTCAATGGTGGCCTCACCGCCCACCCGCTCAAAGCAGTGGTCCTGGAGGAAGCGCAGCAGCAGCACCTGGGTGGCGGGGGGAATGTCGCCGATTTCGTCCAGAAACAGGGTGCCGGCCTGGGCCAGTTCGAAGCGCCCCTTTTTCCGGCGGATGGCCCCGGTGAAAGCCCCTTTTTCATGGCCGAACAGCTCGCTTTCCAGGAGGGTCGGGGAATAGGCCGAGCAATTGGCCACCACGAAAGGCCCCCGGTTGCGCTTGCTCTGGTGGTGAATGGTGCGGGCTACCAGCTCCTTGCCGGTGCCGTTCTCCCCCATGATCATCACAGTGGCGTCGGTGCGGGACACCAGGTCAATGAGTTCATAGACCTCGTGCATCTTTTTGCTCAGCCCGATGATATCGCCGAACTGGGTTTTTTCGGGCATAGGCGCCGGGGTCAGGGCCACCATGGTTTCCTGGCGGATGAGGTAGCGGAGATAGCAAGCTACCTGGCCGAAAAGGGCATGGAAAAAATTGAGTTCCTCCCGGGAATAGCCCTGGGGCACCAGGGACCCCAGGAGGAAAAAGCCCAGGCAATGCTGTTGGGTGAACAGGGGCATCCCGAACCAACTGGGATAAATCCGGGAAATAACCTTAAAATACGGCGGCATGGTCCCCCGGTCGGCATAGGTCACTAGTTGGGGCTCTTTGATGCCGCTCAGGTAGGCCAGCAAATCACCCATGAGACCCACCTTTTCCAGCCGGCGCATCAGACGTTTCAGGGGGCTCGTGACCTGGTCCGAACACTCCTCCAAACTCAGGAGGCGGTTTTTGTCGCTATCTAACAGAAGAAAAAGGGGATCGGCCTGGGGGAAAAGTTGCCCCAGGGTATCGTGCAGAAATTGGACCAATTCAGGGATGGAACGGTGGGAGTAACGTTCCCGGGCGATCTCGGAGAGCTTCTCCAGTTGGTTCTGGGTTTTCTGCAACTCCTGGGAGCGAAAGGCCAAAGACTCTTCCATGCGCCGCCGGTCGGTGACGTCACGTTCGAGACAAATAACCAGATCAACTTCCCCCCGGCTGTCAAAATGGGGGTACGCGGCAATCTGGTAAATGTGGCTTTTGCCGTGGGCGGAAAAAGCCTTATCGGCCAGAACCGGGCGTTTGAGTCTGGCAGTTTCCTTTACCGGACAAAAATAGCCTTCATCCTGGCAGGGAGCCTCTTTGCCGTGCATCACTTCGAAACATTGATGGTCCAGGATGGACTCAGGTTCCCGGCCTATATGTTTCATAAAGGAATCATTGGCCAGGATAACCCGGCAGGATACCGGTTCTATGACGATGAGGTTGTCGGTGATACTGTTAAAAACGGTGTCCCGAAATTCCTTGGCGGATTTCAATTCCCCTTCGAGGTCCTTAAGACGGGTGATGTCCGTCACCGCGACCAGAAAGCCCTGGAAGACGCCGTTTTCCTCCCGTGCCACCACCGACAATAGGACCACCCTGGTGCTGCCGTCCCGCCACTTGAAGCTTAAAACCGCAGCCTCGGTCCGCCCCTGGCGGCATTGCTCCAACTGGGAGGCCAAAATTTCCGGACCTCCGTCCGCCAGAAAATCAAAAAAAGACCTTTGGCAGAGCCTCTCCGGTTCGGCCCCCAACATATCGGCCAGCCACTTGTTGACGAAGGTAATGCGGGCCTCACTGTCCAAAAGGACAATGCCCTCCTGGGCCAGGTCCACAATGGCGCGAAAGCATTTCGGCGTGTTGCAGGAAGATTCAGGCGGAAAAGAACACGGAACCACCTTGGCAGCGGTGGCGGGAGCTCTCAGGAGTTTGGCATCCTGGCGCCGATCCATCATGCTCCTTAAATGGTCAGGATTTTTTCGAGCAGATTAACCTTGGGTATTTCCAGGGAGGATTGGTGAAATCTCATCCCGAATTATCTGTACAGCTCGTATCATAAAAGAGAAAGACACTCTTCGTCAAGTAAAAATCACGCTTTAATAAATTTTAAGGGTCGTAATTTGGACAGTAACTTTTCTGGTTATAAAAAAAACTTGAAAATCGAGGTAATGGAAAGTCCCCTGGGTTTTCTGGGCAATCAAGATTGTGGAAAGGCGCTCCGCCGGGAAAATTCAGCCGGGGCGGGGGGTCTCAATATGGCCTTTTACATCTAAACAACTTTTGCCATGTCTAAAAGCACTTGCCAAGGAAGGAGGGAGGAAGTTAAAATGTGCGTTGTGCCGGAGTGGTGGAACTGGTAGACGCAGGGGACTCAAAATCCCCCGGGGTTCGCCCTGTGCGAGTTCGAGTCTCGCCTCCGGCACCAATTTTTTGACTTTATATTGGGGTTCAGGTGTGCAGGCCTGAGCCTTTTGTTTTGCGTTCCAGTTTTCCTTATACGTCCAAAGACGGCCATCGCCGTCAAGTCTGGCCGTCCATCGCCACTAAAGAATATCCTCGGAAGCCTAAGAGGTAACAGCTCTCCCGCCAGGCAGGGGAAATGACGTGAATTTATTGCTCCATTTAAAGGGCGCTTAAAAAAATTGCCTCAACCAACCCTGTGGCTCAGGACCGCAGGGTGGCCTTCAGTCTTGAGGTGTTGAGGAAAAGGTCCAGGGCCTCCAGGATGCCAGGGACTATGAGATCTGCGGCCAGGAGAGCCTCCACCGCCGTCCCTTCGGTCTGGAGCACGGCGATGCCCAAGGCGGCCTCCTTCAGCATGAGCCGGTCGTTGCGGCCGTTGCCGATGGCTGCCGTCCCACTTGCCCCTAACCCCTTGATAAACCTGACTTTTGCCTCAGCCTCCTGCCCACTGGGAATGACTTCCACCCGGCAGGGCCAGCCGCCCACCCGGCCCTGAACAGTGCCAAAGGTGTCAGCGGTGAGGATGAATATGTCGAGGCCGGCAGAGAGGGCCTCCACCCTTTCCTTGACACCGTCCAGGGGGGTCCCGTCGCAGGCCAGGGTACCGTTGTAGTCCAGGACCAGGTGAGTCAAATGCAGGTCCTTAAATCCGGGAATTGCCAGCGTCAGCATGTTGTCTCCTGCTTTTGGCTCAGGGTCGCAATTCAGCCTAGACCTATTTAATGGTGGCGGCCAGGAGCAGTTCTTCCATCTGCCGGGCGATTTTGCCGGCCTCGAAGTTGGGGGCCAACTCCAGGCTGGCCTGCTTCATGGCCAAGACCCGGGAAGGATGGGCGAGCAGTTCCCGCAAGCCGCGGGCAAAGGCCCCGGCATCAGTGACCGGGCAGGCAAAACCGTTAACCCCATCCACCACCAGGCCTTGAAAGCTCGGGTGGTCGCTGGCGGCCAGGACCAGCCCCAGACCCAGGGCCTGAAGCCCCACCAGGGGCAGGCCTTCGGACAGGGACGGCATAACCAGGATGTCGCTTTGGCGCATGATGCCGGTGGCCGCCTCCGGCGACACCCACCCGTAAAACTGAACCCGCGAGGTCATGTCCCGGCTCCGGGTCAGCTCCTCAAGTTCGCCCCGCAAAGGCCCGTCCCCCACCAGATCCAGGCGCCAGTCCAGGTCCTTCACTTTTTCCAGGGCTGTAAGCAAAAAGGTGAGGTTTTTCTGGGGACTGAAACGGCCCACGAAAACCAGGCGCATGGGAGTGTGGATCTCGGGAGGGAGGGGGTTCAGCGCCTCCAGCTCCACGCCGTTGGGGAGGACGTGAGTCGTGAGGCCATAGGCTTGCCGCACCAATTCGGCCACCGCCCCGCTGGGCACGGTAACGGCAGCGGCCTCCCTCCAGATGGGCACGGTAAAAGGTTTGACCCAGCGGAACAGGTGGTCGGTCTGCACGGGCACACCGCCTGGGACATCCCCCAACTGGGTGCTCAAGACAAAAGGGGTGCCGAAGGTGCGGCGGATGATCCAGGCTAGGACCCCGGTGGGCACGGCAAAGTGGACATTGACGACCTGGGGCCGCCAGGAAGTGGCGTGTTTTAAAGCGGGCGCCAGATTGGTGGCCAGGAAAGCGGCCATTTCCGGCACCGAGCAGGTGTGGGCCTGGCGGCGGCCTGACCAGGTGCGGTGGATTTCATAGCCCTCCCGCACTTCCCTGGCGGGAAGTCCTTGAAAGCCGCCGGTTTGCACCCGCACCTCATGGCCGAAACGGGTCAAGTGCCGGCAGAGGTCTTCGGCAAAGCGGCCGCCGCCCCCCCCGATGGGGGGAAATTCATAGTTGAGGACCAGGATGCGCATGGGTGTTTCAGAAATGGGATTGCCGGGCCGGCGATCCTCCAAATCCCCCTAAATCCCCCTTGAGAAAAGGGGGACTTTTTAAGAAAATCAAGATAGTTCCTCCCTTTACTAAAAGGGGGTTAGGGGGGATTTTTCCCACAGGCTTACTGCTTCATTTCCAAAAGGACCGATGAGCCCCGGTCATCCAGCACCGTGATCTGCCGTCCCCGCAGTTTCTCCGGGAGCAGGGCTGCCGGGTCGAAACTCACGGCAATGGGATATGCATAGTCCCGGGGATAAAAAGTCACCAAGGCCTTCTGTGCCCAGGGCCAGTGGTGTGGGTCTTCCCCGAAATTAATGCGTTTTATCTGATACTTGTCGATTTCCCGGGGGAATACCAGACGGATTGCACCATCAGGAGGCAGGCCGGCAAGATCAACCTGAAGCCAGCCGGACCAGCGGGGCTGAATTTTAAACGCCTGCTGAAACTGGTCCAAGGGCTTTCCTTCTTGATTGAGGGGCACCACCTCCAGAACCGCCTCTCTTCGCGGATTGTCAATATATAGTCGCAAGGTCTTGGGAAATTCCTTGGTTTTGACCCTGATGTCCAACCAGCGGTAGAGATTGACAGGAATTGCGCCGAATTTAGTCAAGGGCCCATATTTTTGCCTTTCGTTGAGAGGCGAGTAGCGAAAATCCGGCATGGTCATCCACCAGCTGGCCTCGTCCTTGCCCTCAAATGACGGGTGATACACAGTCGGCTGGAAGGCCACCGCAAAACGGAGGTCAGGCCGGGTGAGCCACTGAGAATATGCCTGACTTTCCTCTAAAGCAGGGTGGTAATACACTGCACCTAAACGCATGGCCCCATAAATCAGGTAATAATCCATCAAAATGAAGCTTGTATAGAGAACCCGGTCATCCGGCCGGGCAAGAGCCAGCAACTGTTCCGTCTGTGATGGATAAAGGGCCAGGGGCTCTTTTTCCCTGAGATAACGGGCCATGGTCTGAACCTGCTCAGCACCCTTTAAAACCATCTCGCCTACGTAACCCAGAAGTACCGCCGCAACAATGACGGGCCAAAAACGTTGGATATCCGAAGCCTTCTCTCGAGAAGGAGACAATCTCCTTTCCTGCCACCAAGTTATGACACTCTCCATGGAAGAGCCGATGGCCTGGCCCACCAGACCAAAAAGCAGCACCACCAAGGGGATCCACAGGCGGAAAATCACGTCGGCTGGATGATTGGAGATATAGAACATGACCCCCCCGAGGACCACCGCGTAGATAAGAAGAATTTTCAGAACTACTCGGCGGGAAGATTGTTTCAGGGTCACCAATCCCAGGGCCAGGGCGCCGCAGAAAATCGCCGGTGAACCCCATAGCCCCTCCGACAACCTCACATTATCTACAAAAAATTGAATAATGTTTTCGGCAGTGCCAAAAAAGAGTTTGACCACAGGAAAATCTCCCTGGGGAAGCAAGGGAGACAGAAATGCGGTTAGTTCCTTGTTTAGGTGGGAAAAAAGAAAAAAGACCACGATACATGAAGCCACACCTCCCACCGCCACCAGGAGTCGTTTGCGGTCCCGTTTCTCGGCTAAGGAGAGGGCCAGCATTGCTGACATGACCGCATAGATGACCCCGATAAGATGCATGGTCATGAGCACCATGGACCCTATGAACAGGGACCAGGGAGCCCATCCACGGCAGGAGATGATCCGCCCCCAGAGCACTACGGTCAAGGCCATGGTCAGGTTGGAGGGCACAAAATGGTGGAGGCCGGTGTCAGGAAAGATTTTGAATGCCAGGAGAAACAGGGCCACCCCCACGACTCCCGGGCCGAACATGGTGGACAGCCAATAGGCAAAGGCCAGACCGAAAATAAGGGGAGCCAGGGTCCAGAGGAACCGGTACGCCTCCATGAGACTCATGCCGCTTACTTTACTGAGACCGACGAGCACCACGGAAAAAAGACGGTGATATACCGGGAAAACCCGCGAGGATGTCAGGGTTTTCTCTCTATAAGCCTCGGATTCGGGAGGAGGGTCCCCAGGTTTGCCGAAGAGTTGCTGACGCAGGTCGATTAAGGCAGGGCAGTCTTTGGAGTAACATTCCACCATCTGCTGGGATTTCAGCACATAGGTGAGGCTGTCGTCCACTTCCGGGGTCAGGTTCCAGTTCCACAAGGGGCTTACGGTCAAATAGCCCTGCATCCCCACGTAGGTCAAGAAACCCAGAACTAAGATCACCTTGGTATAGAAAGGTTTTTTCGTTGATGTCTCAGAAGTCACGCTTTATCTTCCCGCCTGTAAAAAAAAAGAACCGCTATATGTCCCTCAGCTTGTCCCGAGCCAGCGCTCATACCACATCTGAAAGGCCAGGAGCGTCCAGAGAAGCTTGCGGTTATCCCGATGCCGGGCCTGGTGCTCTTTGATTAAGGCCGCCACGTAGTCCGGGTTGAAAAGACCCTGCTGTTTCAGGCGCTGGGGCGCCAGTAGTTCCTCCAGCAATGGTTTTAAAGGACCGGCCAGCCACCTGGCCACCGGCGCGTTAAAGCCCTTTTTCCCCCGCTTAAGAATTGAGTCTGGCAGGATGCCCTGAAGGGCCCGGCGCAGGATAAACTTGGTGGTCAGGCCCCGAAGTTTGAAAGCATGAGGCAGTTGGGCGGCATACTCCACCAGGAGGCGGTTAAGCAGGGGCACGCGCACCTCCAGGGAGTTGGCCATACTGGCCCGGTCCACCTTTACCAGGATATCCCCTTCCAGGTAAAGCTTAAGGTCACAGTAAAGCACCTGGTTTAGAGGGTCCTGGGTCCGGGATTGGTGGGCATGACGCCCCACCATCCCATCCACATCTTCCTTTAACTTCCCGGCCAAGGGGCTTAAGAGGCCAACCTTTTCCTCGGCAGTGAAAGAGCCCAGCCAGCGGTGGTGCCGCACCACCGGGGACAGCGCATAATCCCGGAGGAACCGGCGCATTTTGAAATCAAAACTCAAATTATCAAAAGATACTGGGAGGTTGGCCAACACCCAGGGCTCCGCTAGATTGCGCAGCCAGCCGGGGATGAGACGCTGGTAATAAGCCGCCAGGCGGTGGGCCTGGAGGGTGGAGTATCCCCCGAATAATTCATCGCCCCCGTCTCCCCCCAGGGCCACCTTGACATGTTCCTTGGTGAAGCGGGACAGGCAGTAGGTGGGGATGATGGAGGAATCCCCCAGGGGCTCATCCAGACCCTCGACGATGGTGGGCAGCATGTCCAGGGCAGTGTCGGCGGTGAGGTAAAATTCGTGGTGATCGGTGCCTAAATGCCGGGCCACCAGTCTGGCATGGGTGGACTCGTCAAAGGACGGGTCGTCAAAGGCCACGGAAAAGCTCGGCACAGGAAGGCTGGAGGCCCGGGTCATCATGGCCGCCACCCCGCTGGAATCGATGCCACCGCTTAAGAGCACTCCTACGGGCACGTCGGCAATAAGCTCCAATTCCACCGCATCATAGAGCAGTTGGCGCACCTCAGTAATGCACTCTTCAACCGTTCTTCCGGATCGGGGTTCGCTTTGCTCCAGGCGAACATCCCAATAGCTCTCCAGACGGATTTGTGAATCCTCTAACACAAGAAAGTGACCGGGAGGGAGTTTATGCACGCCAGCAAAAATGCTGTGGGGGGTGGGGACATATTCCAGGGAGAGATAGAGACTCAGGGCGGTGGTGTCCAGGCGCCTCTCCAGTTGAGGGTGGGCCAGGAGGGCCTTGAGCTCTGAGCCGAACACGAAGCACCGGGGGAGACGGGCGTAATAGAGAGGCTTGATCCCCATGCGGTCCCGGGCCAACAACAGGCGCCGCCGGCGCGCATCCCACAGGGCAAAGGCAAACATGCCGTTCATAGCCTTGAGGCTCTCGGCGCCGTATTCCTCGTAGGCATGCACAATCACTTCGGTGTCGCTCAGGGTAGCGAAACTGTGTCCAGCTTTCTCCAGCTTGGCCCGCATCTCCCGGTAATTGTAAAGCTCCCCGTTATAGACGATCCAGATGCTCCCGTCTTCGTTGCTCAGGGGTTGACGCCCGGTGGCCAGGTCGATGATGGACAGGCGGCGGTGGCCCAGCCCCACAGGTCCGGCCAGGTAATGGCCTACGTCATCGGGTCCCCGGTGTTGGAGGGTGACGGTCATGCGCTCCAACACCTCCCGGTCCGCCGGGGCCTCCTCGTCAAAGTTCAGCATTCCGCAAAAGCCGCACATGCTGACCACTTACCGGGAAGAACGATAAATCTGACGGATGATATAGGTGGGCTTGCCCTGGGATTCGTGGTAAGTGCGAATAAGCAATTCCGCCGTAAACCCTTGCAGCACGCAGAAAAACCCGAGAATAAAAAGCATGGAGGACAACAGCAGCAAAGGGGTCTGAATCAGGGAAACGTTGTAGTAAAACTTCTGGCACACCATGGTGAGGCCCACCAGCAAGCTAAGGCCCAGGAGCACCAGGCCGAAGCCCCCGAAGACCCTCAGGGGATTGGAAATAAAGCTGCCGAAAAACTTAATGGTCAGAAGATCCAGAATAACGCTGAAGGTGCGGCTGATGCCGTACTTGGAATGACCGTAGAGGCGAGGATTGTGGTTGACCGGGATTTCCGCCACCTTGGCCCCCACTTGCAAAGCCAAAGCCGGAATAAACCTGTGCATCTGGCCGTACAGGCGGATATGGTTGAGAAGTTCCCGCCGGTAGGCCTTCAAGGTGCAGCCGATGTCGTGCAGTTTGAAGTCCACCACCCGGGAGATAATCCAGTTGGCCAAAGCAGAGGTGCTTTTGCGCCAGAGCCAGTGGTCCTGGCGGTTTTTGCGCCAGCCGCTCACCAGGTCGTAGCCTTCGTCCAGTTTAGCGAGCAGGCGGGGGATGTCCTGGGGGTCGTTTTGCAGATCGGCGTCCTGGCAAACCACGATCTCCCCCCGGGCATAGTCGATGCCCGCGGACAGGGCTGCGGTCTGCCCGAAATTGCGCCTGAGTTCGATGACCACCACGGAGTAGTCGGCTTCGGCCAAATCCTGGAGCTTGCCGGTGCTGCCGTCGGTGCTGCCGTCATCCACATAAATGATCTCGTAGGTCCGCCCCAGGTTGGTAAGGACTGCTTTGAGCTGCTTGTGGAGAATTTCGAGATTTTCCAGTTCATTAAAGACAGGCAGCACCACGGACAGGTAAACTTCTTCCATGGGGTCGGCTTCAGTTTTCAGGGCCGGAACAGGTTGCATACGTTTTTTGATCCTGATAGTGGGTTAACAAAATTAAAAAATGATTATAGCAGGAAATTCATACATTTTTCAAGAAACCTTGGAAAAGACGGAGCATGGGGGAAAACCGGGGTTCAAGACCCCGGTTAATTAATCCTGCAAAAATCAGCATATCTAGAAAGGCAACACGGAAAAACTGGAAAGATTTTAAGAATAGCGCCTCTTGCAAAATACATTTACAGGTGGAAGATTTTATCTGATTGCTAAGTTAAGCCTTGGTGGCACAGGCTTTCCAGCCTGTGCTGGCGCAAGGCTTAGCCTCGCGGCTACAATTTTGCAAGAGCCTGAATAGATAATTTTTATATTAATAATCAATACCCTCCTCCAGGCCGGGAAACGGGCACTTCATGGGGAGCAGGCTTCATGGGCATGGGCGCTCCCGGAGGGGCGGTCCGCACTTTAGAAGCCTCCCGGGCCACCTGATGGCGCATGTTCATGAGGAGGAGAATGTATTTGGCCTGTTGTACCGGCGTCAAGAGGCTCTTTTCTTCCTGGAGCTGATTTTGCTCCAGGGTCAGCTTATCCTTCCGTAATTTCATCATATTGTCCAGGATGGCCGCCACCTCCTGGTCCGAGGTCTGGGGCTGGCTCATGGCCCGCTGGAGCTGCTGAAAAGCCCCCTTGGCCTCCTGAATAGCCCGGCGTTTCTGGGCCCTGTACTTCTGGTCGATCTGCAGCAAGCGGTCCACCGTAGCCTGATCAACACCCAGGGCAGAGCCGAGATTTTGGCGCTTAAAGTCCATCTGATACTGGTCCATGGGGTCGCCGCCTTCGCCGGGGTCAAAGGCCAGTCCCCGGGCGGGGCCGATTAACAGCAGCAGCATGAACAGGAAAAGAACAGGGCGCCGCATGATAATTTATCTCCCGGACTCGAGTTTGCTCTTCAGATATTGCCGTTCTTCCTTGGAGAGATCGGCCACCACGGACTCCAGGTCCCAGTCCAGTTCATCGTCATCCAGCAAAGAATCTTCTTCCTTGATGGCGGCCAACTGCTGGGCTCCGGGCTTGCCGGCGGCCAAGCTGAATTCCGCTTCCCCACCGGTGGCGGTTTCGGGTTTGGCGACCCGAACCGGTATAGCCTGGTCGGCGGGCGCCATGGCCGATGGGGGAGCCGGCGCCGGACTGGGGGCTATGGCCATTTTGGCCCGAAGCGGTGCCTGGCCTTCGGCCTTCTTGGCGGCCTTGGACTCACCCTGGAGCTTGGCCGTCTGGGGCGCTAACGGCTGCTGAGAGAAGGGGCCCAGGTACAGGGCCACGGCCACAATCCCGGCCATGGCTGCGGCTCCCAGGGCATAATACGGTATGCGCCACCGTTGGGGCTCAGGTGTGGGGGTCTGGTTCACCTGGGCCAGCTTGAGGTGGAGCTCCTGCTGAAAATCCTGCCAGAAAGCAGGACCGGGATCAGGCAGGGGATGATCTTGATAAACACGGACCACCTCGGCCAACTGTTCCAGTTCCTGGCGGCATTCAGAACAAACCGCAATATGTGACGCCACCAGACGTTTCCAGAAGGGGCTCAGATCACCGTCGGGGTAATCCGGCAGCCTCCGTTGGATAAGGGTGCATTGCCACTTCATGGCCTTCCTCGGTTTTGAGATACTTCTTTAGGGTCTTCACTGCCTGGCAAAAATTTACCCGGGCGGCCCCAGCCGTGCCGCCCAGCTCCTCACTGATTTCTTTGTAAGACAGGCCCTGTTCCAGCTTCAGGGCGAGCACCGCCCGCTGCTTGGCTGGAAGGCGCTCCAGCGCGGCATAGAGGCGGCGGCGTTCTTCTGAGGCCAAGAGCCCCTCCTGGGGATTGGACTCATCGGCGATTTTCAGTTCCTGAGTATCCACCGGCTCGCCGAATTTTTTTCTGGTTTTCAAAAAATTGTAGCATTGATTTATGCCGATCCTGAACAGCCAGGTGCGGAACTGGGACTGGCCCCGAAACTCCCGGATGTGGATAAAAGCCTGCATAAACGTCTGCTGCGCCATGTCCTTGGCCTCTTCGGGATCCTGCACCAGGCGGTAACCCAGATTATAGATCTCCCGCTGGTACTTCCTGACAAGTTCCTCGAAGGCCGGGAGATCACCTTGTTGAGCCCGGGCTACGAGGTGAGGGTCGCTCATGATAAATCCTCACCCGGCTTCATACAGTTAGACTTTCAGCAGAAATAAACGTTAAGGGTATATTCTCAAATTGATAATGCTTCGGCAAGGCCACCCTGAATCTTTAGGAACAATATACCTTATTTCCTCGATTTCCTGAGGGAATTTTTTCCCTTTCACGCCTGGGAACCGGACCGGCGGCCCTCTTCCCGGAAGTCCTGGAAACCCGAAAAAAAAGGCACGGTCAACACCAAAAGGCCCAAAGTCACCACGCCCGGCCAGCCGGCCAGGGTGTAGGCCCAGCCACTGAGCGTAATGCCGCAGGCCCCGCCCAGGTAGTAAAA
>JBAQHL010000351.1:0-1781 GCA_049288295.1 Desulfobaccales bacterium | reverse complement strand
GCTCTTAGATCTGGTTATTCAGTTTCCCGTCATTGAGATGGTAGACATGATCGAACCCTTCAATCATGCGGGCGTCGTGGGTCACGGCGATCACTGCGGTCTGGTTTTCCCGGGCGACCTTTTTTAGCAGATCCATGACCCTCTTGCCTCGGGTGGTGTCCAGGGAGGCGGTGGGTTCATCAGCCAGGATCAATCGAGGCCGGTTGGCCAGGGCCCGGGCAATGGCCACCCGCTGCTGCTCTCCTCCTGAAAGGAGGGCGGGCAGAGAATGGGCTCGCTCGGATACCTCCATATATTCCAAAAGTTCGTGCGTTCGCTTCTCCGCCGCCTCACCCTTTACCCCCACCAGGTCCTGGGGAAAGAGCACGTTTTCTCTAGCGGTGAGGAAGGGGATGAGGTTGGAGGTCTGGAAGATGAAGCCGATTTTTTCCCGGCGCAGGCGGCGTATGTCGAAGCCGGTCCAGCCGTCTTGGTAGATGGTATCCCCGTCAAAGACCACGGTGCCGGCGGTGGGCTCCAGGATCAGGCTGACGCAGAGGAGCAGGGTGGTCTTGCCGGAGCCGCTGGGGCCCATCAGGGCCACCAGATCACCGGCGGCGATACTGAGGCTGACATCTTCCAGGGCCCGCACCTCCAGGCGGCCGCTCCCGAAGATCTTACTCAGGCCATTAATCTTGAGGGCTTCCATTAATGCCCCCCTAAAGCCAGGGCCGGTTGGGTCTTCAGGGCCTGCCAGATACCCAGAGCGCTGGCGACTAAACCTGCCAACAGGGCCAGACTGAAGGTGATGGACTCATCCGGGGCCGTAAGGAAAAGCTTACGGGGGAAATAGTCTTGGGTAATGTGAATGATCAGCCAGCCCATGACAAAACTGCTGAGAGTCAACAGCATGGACTGCTCCAGCACTAGCCGGATGATCACCCAGTTGGGCGCGCCCATGAGCTTTATGATGGCGATGCTCCGGATTTTCTCCATGGTGAAAGTGTAAATCACCAGGGTGAGGATGACCATGGAGACGATGAGGAGGATGATCCGGAAGGTCAGGAGCTGCACCCGGGCCTTGGCCAGACGGCCCCGGAGCATCAAATCAATCTCTTCCTGCGAAGTATAGACCGAGAAGTACAACCAGTCTTCAATGTGCCTGGCTACTTCCTTGCGGTCGGCGCCCGGGGCCAGTTTGACCAGGACGGCGTTGATGGTGTGGGTCTCAGACTGCAAAGTCGGCACCAGCCTGGCAGCCTCCTGGGCGTTGACGGAATTCCGGGCCAGGGTGCGGCGCAGGCGTTCCCGCTGGTTGCGCACCGTTTCGTTGTCCCGCTGAAATAAAATCTCCTGGGCGTCGGCAAGGGAGAGAAAGAGAACCGGCTCGCCGTCCGGGGAGGTAATGTCGTCGACCAGGCCCACCACGGTGTATTGGTGATGGTTTAAAGGGATCTTCTCCCCCAGGGGGACACCCAGCTTTTTGTGAGCCACTGCCTCATAGTGGGCCCGGCGGATGCCGCGGCCGGCGGTTAATTTTACGGGGCCACCCGAGCCGCCGAAAACATCATAGCCGATAATGTTGAAACGTTTGCTCTGGCCGCGAATCTCCCGTTCCACGGGGTAGACGATGAAAGGGCTGGCCTGGGCCACTCCAGGCACCGCGGCCACGCTGTATTGAAAGTCTTCAGCCAGGGTGGACTGCTCGCTGAAGGGGCCGCCCCGGTGGCGCTCCACTACCCACAGGTCGGGATTAATCGACTCGATCAAGGAAATTCCTTCAAAGACGACCCCCCGGTAGA
>JBAQHL010000350.1:0-2587 GCA_049288295.1 Desulfobaccales bacterium | reverse complement strand
CCTCTGCCCTTAAAACTGTCATTCTGAGGGAGCAAAGCGACCGAAGAATCTCATAACCATTTGAAAATACGAGATCCTTCGCTTCGCCCAGGATGACAAAAAATGCTTTTCGCAGAAGTCTCAACTTGGTATAAGACGCACCCCACACACGAAACTCGAAACTTTTCGTGACAGAAGATTGGCTGAGTACCGGTCTTCCTGAAATTTCCACTCCCTTAAGGGAGAGGGTTGGGTGAGGTTGAAAAATTAATCTGCTTCAGGCCCACAGTCATAAATATCTTCGTCATATTCATAAGATTTACCGCCAGGACCCGGACAGCCGCGACGCAGGCCTCTGGCTCCGGTTGGCTCTTGCCGCCCTTTACCAGGTGGGCGCCAGGGGGCGCAGACGGCTTTATCAGAGCGGCTGGCTCACGAGCCAGCACCTGCCTGCTCCCGTGGTGAGCGTCGGCAACCTGGCCGTGGGGGGCACCGGCAAGAGCCCGGTGACCGCGCACCTGGCCCGGCTTTTTCAGGAACAGGGCCGGCGGGTGGCTATCCTCAGCCGGGGGTATGGCGGCAGACGCCCCGGGGTTACCTGTCTTTCGGATGGGGAACGCCTCTTTTATCAGCCGCCTGCGGTGGGAGAGGAGGCCTTCGACATGGCCCAGGCCCTTCCCGGGGCGCTGGTTTACACCGGGCCTTGCCGTTACGAGGCCGGCCTGGCCGCCTGGCGGGACCACCGTCCCGATATTTTCCTGCTGGACGACGGCTTTCAGCATTTCCAACTGGCCCGGGACCTGGAACTTGTCCTCCTTGACGCCCACAGGCCCTTCGGCAACGGGCGCCTCCTCCCCGCCGGCCCCTTGCGGGAACCCCTGGACACCGTGAGGGAGGCGGACGCCCTCATCCTCACCCGCTACGACCAGACCCGCCACCGGGACCGCCTTAGTTTTCTCAGGAATCTCTTTCCCCGCCAGGAGATTTTCACCGCAACCATCGACCCGGTGGCGGCCAGGCGCTTTCCGGAGCAGGAAAAGCACCCCCCGGAAATCCTCTGCGGGATAACGGCCGTGGCCTTTGCCGGACTGGCCCGGCCCCGGGTGTTTCAGGATGCCCTCATCGCCCTGGGGGTGAATCTCCGGGGGTTCCGGGCTTTTCCCGATCATTATGCCTTCACCCCTGATGATCTCCTGGAAATATCCCGGCAAGCCCGGAGTGCGGGAGCCCAGGCCCTCATCACCACCTCCAAGGATTGCGCCCGCTTCGGGCAGCTCTGGCAGGGGGATATTCCCCTCTGGGTCCTGGAAGTGGCGGCCCGGGTGGAGCCGGGGGATGCCTTTCGGGAATGGTTGAATACAGCCCTTGGCGAGACTGGGGGATCATGCCATCTCCCCTCCTCGATAAAACCAATCAAAACGGTAGGGTGGGCCTCCATGCCCGCCGTTCCTTTGGAGTTCTCACGTCTCAACTTGGAAAAGGCATCATCAGGAGCGGACCTGCGTTCTTTAGCCCCAATACCCCTCCACCCCATTCCTCCCCAGGTGCGCCGGCGCTTCCAGCATCTTACCTTGAAGGGAAAGCCTCCCCCAGGCGCTCCCAATGTCCGCCAGATTCTCCTCCGGGCTCCCAACTGGCTGGGCGACGCGGTCATGGGACTGCCGGTGTTGTCCGGTCTGGCCAAAAAATTTCCTGCCGCCCAGATAACCATCCTGGCCGTTCCCCGGGTGGCCCCCCTGTTCGCTGGGCAACCTGGAGTGGCGGAGGTTATGCCCTATCCCGCCGGCCATGAGAAATGGGGCACCCTCCTGGGACTCCGGGCCAGATTCGACCTGGCCCTGGCCCTGCCCAACTCCCTGGAGTCCGCCCTGGGCCTGTGGCTCACCGGGACCCCCCACCGCTTGGGCTATGCCGCCAACGGCCGCTCTCCCTTTCTCACCAATGCGCTAAAAGGCCGCAACCGTCTTAAAGGCCTGCACCAGGTGTTCTATTATCTGGGGATTCTTGAGGCCCTGGGTCCGGTTACCGATTTTTCGCCGCCCCGCCTGCAGGTTTCCCCGGAGAAAAGCAAGGCCGGGAAAAGTTTGCTAATTGCCGGGGGACTTAGTCCCGGCCACCCCTGGGTGGGGCTGGCTCCAGGAGCCGCCTACGGCCCGGCCAAAAGGTGGCCGGCCGAGCGCTTTGCCGGGGTGGGGGATCTTTTGCAGAGAGAATTTCAGGCCGGTGTGGTCCTCCTGGGAGGCCCCACCGATCAGGAAGCCGCCGCGGAGGTTCAGAGGGCTGTGCAGGGAGTCTGCCTCAACCTGGCTGGGCAAACCACCCTGCGCCAGGCCCTGGGAGTGATAAGCAACTTGCAGGTGCTTATTACCAATGACTCCGGCCTCATGCACGTGGCGGCCGCCCTGGCCGTGCCGGTGGTGGCCATCTTCGGGTCCACCGACCCTGCGGCCACCAGGCCCTTTAGCCGCCGGGCCGCCGTTATTCAACACCATCTGCCCTGCAGCCCCTGCCTGGAGCGCACCTGCTCTGTGGGCTACCCCTGCCTGACCAACATCACCGTGGACGAAGTGGCAGCCGCGGCCCGCCTCTGGCTGGAGGAAAAATGCTG
>JBAQHL010000349.1:0-5411 GCA_049288295.1 Desulfobaccales bacterium | reverse complement strand
CTTCTTTGCGAAAGACAAAAGCCATGGCCAGGCCCACCAGAAAGGCAAAACCCACCGCGCCGATGACCCGGGCCAGCCCCATTTCAAAGCCCAGGACCCGGGCCGTGAGGAAGATGGCCAGAATGTTAATGCCCGGGCCGCTGTAGAGGAAGGCCGAAGCCGGCCCCAGGCCGGCGCCCATGTGATAGATGCCGGCGAACATGGGGAGCACCGAGCAAGAACACACCGCCAGGATGGTGCCGGACACCGAGGCCACCGTGTAGGCCACCGCCTTGTTGGCCGTGGGCCCCAGATAGCGCATCACCGAGGCCTGCGACAGAAAGGTAATGATGGCCCCGGCGATGAACAGGGCCGGCACCACGCAGGTGAGGGTGTGGTTGCGGGCATAGGCCTGGAGCATCATAAAGGCCTCCAGAATGGCCTCCTGCACCTTGGGACTCCCCAGGGGCAGGTAGTAGGCGAATAGGAAGATCCCCGCAAAGAGGAGGAAAATCCGGCCTTCCTTCCCGAACAGCATGCCCTGACAGGTCTTCCAGGCGGCGATCCAGTAGGATTCCTGTGGGGCTGCCGGGACCTCACCCACCATTACTTTTCCAGGATTGTCATTCATGAACCAGAAACTCCTTTTTCAGAAGAGCTAAACGATTTCAGGCCCCAAATTCCTTCAGTTTTTCCAGCACCAAGTCATAATCCACGTCGCCGTCGGCCCGCCAGATAAGATTGCCCTGGGCGTCCAGAAACAAGAGCGACGGCGGTATGGTTAGCCGGTATTTGCCGATGTATTCCTTGGCGGTGGCCTTGTCGGTGGAGTAGTCGATGCGTTTCAGCAATCCCTGTCTTTCCCCTACGAAGACCTTGTCCACTACTCCATCCCCGGCTTTGCATTTATCCAGGAGACAACCGCAGGCCTTGCTCAGGGTGATGTACACCACTTGGTTCAGCCTGGGTGGCGCCGCAGCAAGCTCCTGCCCTCCCCAAGCCAGGAGCCACATTGCCAACAGAGGCCACATCATCAAACTCTTTCCTCTTCCCACTCTTTTTTCCTCCCCTTGCAGATTTTCACGATTGCAGCTCAACGAGCTACCGTGTTAAGGCCTTCCGGCTAACCGCCTTACCCTCTGCTTATTAAAGCCGGCGTCCCTCATAATAATGGAATACACGAGTCAAGTTCCAACTTAGCGACGGGGCCGAGGTTGGCCTCAGGCCCCGAACTCCTTCAGCTTGGCCAGCACCAGGTCATACTCCAACTCGCCGTCGGCCCGCCAGATGAGATTGCCTTTCGCGTCCAGGAACAAAAGCGTCGGCGGCAAGGTAATGCGGTACTTGCCAAGGTATTCCCGGCCGGTGGCCTTGTCGGTGGAATAATCAATGCGCTTCAGCAAACCCTGTCTTTCACCCACGAAGATCTTCTCCATTACCCAATCACCGGCTTGACACCGGTCCAGGATGCAGCCGCAAGCCTTGCTCATGGTGATGTAAACCACTTGATTCACCCTGCCCTCCCCCTTGGGTTGAGTTGGGGTGGGGCTGCCGCACCCTCCGAGAAGCACAATCCCCAGGAGTAGCAGCGCTAAGACATTCCTTCTTTCCACTCGTTTTTTTCCTTGCGGGTTTTTAGGATTGCAACTCAGCCAGCCACTGCTTAAAAGTTTCCCGGGTGGGCACCTTGCCCATCACCTTGATTTCCTTGTTGATAATAAGGGCCGGCGTGCCGAATACCCCGTGAGCGGCAATCTCGTTGACATCTTTCACCAGTTCCACATCAGCGGCCAGGCGTAGTTCCGATAGCGTCTCCAACACCAGCTGCTCCAGACGGTGGCAATTGGGACAGCCGGGACCGAGGATTTTGATGACCGGGGCCTGTTGCTCCTCTTTTACCTGCTCCCCCAAAGCCTTCTTGAACTCCCGCAGAAAAGCCTGCTTATAGTCCTCCAGAGCCGGGGCGGGGATGTAATTTTTGTGTTTCAGCTTATCCAGGAGGGCCTGGGCGATCTCCGCCTCCGGCCGCGCCCCCAGGGCCCTGACTTCCTCAATGGCCTCCTTGAGGCCTGCAATGCCCGCCTTATTCTTCCCAAGAAGAATCTGGGTGATATCCAACGCAGCATCACAAGGCGAAGCCGGCATCTTCACCAGCTCATCACCCCTTGAAAGAAGATATAGGCCCCGGCAAAGAAAAGGAGGAAACCGGCCACCTGCTGCAGCTTGGCGCCGGCCTTAGCCCCCCGGGATTGCAGGAAGTCATTGATCAGCCCGGTGAAGGTGCCCGCCAGGAGAATGAGAGTGCCCTGGCCCAGGGCATAGGCGAACAGTAAGGCGCTGCCATAGACCACATGGCCCTGCACTGCGGCCAGGGTGAGAATCACCGCCAGGACCGGGCTGGCGCAAGGGGAGAGCACCAAACCGAAGAGCATGCCGAGGATCAAAGCCCCTAATAGTCCGGTGCGCTGCGGCAGGAACTTTTGGGTATTCCCGCCCAGGTTGAGTTTGAGGATGCCGGCCAGCTGCAAGCCCATGACCATGAGGATAACCGCCACCACGAAATACCAGTATGTCCCCACATCCCCGAACATGGTGCCCATGAGCGCGGCCATGGCCCCTAGCGCGGACATGACGATGGATAACCCCACCACAAAGGTGAGGGAGTATAGGAAGGCCTGCTTTTTATCATTCCCGGCATACCCCCCCACATAACCGATGACCAAAGGGATGCTGGCCAGAATGCAGGGACTGGCGGTGGCGATCACTCCCCCCAGATACGAGGCGCCGAAGGCCAGGACGGGCCGGGTCTGCATGACCTGCCCCAGGGTTTCACTTAAACCCATAAAGGTTCCTCCCACTTACTTGATGAATTTTAATTCCTTAAGTTTTTGCAGAACTTCCTCTTTGGAGAGCGCGCCGATGTGCCGGTCCACTTCTTTACCCGAAGGGTCCAGAAACACCTGGGTGGGGATGAGCATGATCTTGTACTGAGGAAAAAGATCCTTGTTCTCATCCACATACACCATGCGGAATTCCACCTGGTTGCCGTGGCTGGCCTGTAAAGTCGCCATGACCTCTTTCATCTGGATGCAGGGGATGCAGGTTTTGGCGCCGAATTCGTAGAGGGCCGGCTTACCTTTGGCCGCAGCCGAACCCTGGGCCTGGGCCGGCAAGACCTGCCAGACCACCAGAAAACTCATAAGCAGACAAACCAGCCACACAACCTGATGACGTAATAATTTCATACATCCCATCCTTATTGAGTAATGAGGTCGAAGTCTCTAAATTATATATCCGTATATCCGGTTCTCAAAATGTTAAACCCTTATTGAAGGGAAAGGCGGCGCACACTGATGAACTTTTTTGGCTGCCACCAGAATTATTTTCCTCAACCAGGCCGTCGCCGTTAACGCGCCGCCGGTGGAATCAAGAGCACCGGGCAGGGGGCCAGCCGGGCCACGTTGTGGGCCACGCTCCCCAGGAAGAGCTCCTTGAGGAAGCCCTTGCCCTGGGTTCCCATGACCACCAGGGAAATGTCCTGGCTATGGAGAACCTCCAGGATGGCCGGCAGGGGATGGCCGGGATCGAAAACACTGTCGACCTGGGGAATCCCGGCTTTCAAAAGACGCGCCCGCCAGGCCGCCAAAGAATCCTGGGCTTGGGCTACCGCCATTTCCTGGAAGCCCGGCGGGTAAGCCTCACCCCCCGGCACGCCCAGGGCGTGCAGCAGGGTGACCCGGGATACTTTCCGGTTGGCCAGGCCCTCCACGTGGGTGCAGGCCCGCCCGGCAATAGGGGAAAAGTCCGTGGGGAAGAGCACCTGGCGCAGCAGTTCCCCGGCCTGAATCCGGCAGGACCCCTGGGGCATTCCTTCCTTGATGCTGGCCTTGAGGAGCAGCACCGGCAGTTCCGCGTGGTGCAGCACCGCGCCGGCCACCGACCCCAGGATGCGCTCCTGCCAGCGGGCGGTTTTCTGCGGGCCCACCACCACGAGGTCCGCGCCGCAGCAGCGGGCCACCTCCCGAAGAGCCTGGGCGGGGAGGCCCCTGGGCATCTCCACAGTCACCTGCAATCCCTGGGCTACCAACTGCGCAGCCTGCTTCTCCAACTGAGGCCGGGCTTCGGCCTCGAGCTTGCCTTCCATACCACTGAGGAATTTCACGGTGATAACGTGGGTCAAAATGACCTGGGAGCACCCCAGAGCCTTTAATTCCCCGGCGCAGGCCGCGATTTCATCCCAGGCGGGGGAAAGGTCGGTGGCCAGGACAATTTTCTCAAACATGATACTTTTCCTTATGTCTGCGTCCTTCAGTTCTGCTGGGGATCAGCCGCGGCAACCGAGGTCCCCTGCAGGCAGGTGGGACACAGGGCCGTCTCCTCATTACCCGGCAAGGGTTGGACACTCCCCGGCATCCCGCACTGGCTGCAGACCGTGGGAGAAAAATATTTCTCCTTAATGCGCAAGGCTACATTGACCAGGCTAATGAGCACCGGCACCTCAACTAAGGGGCCAATGACCGCAGCGAAGGCCACCCCTGACTGGAGCCCGAAAACGGCCACGGCCACCGCAATGGCCAACTCAAAGTTGTTGCTGGCCGCGGTGAAGGACAGAGAGGTGGAGATGCGGTAGCCTGCCCCCGCCTTGGCCGACATGTAAAAGGTGATGAAGAACATCAACAAAAAGTAGATTACCAGCGGGATGGCAATGCGCACCACGTCCAGGGGAAGTTCCACGATATACTCCCCCTTGAGGGAGAACATGACCACGATGGTGAACAGCAGCGCCATCAGGGTGATGGGGCTGATTTTGGGCATGAATTTGGTTTCGTACCACAAAACCCCCTTGCGCCTCACCAGAATAAAACGGGTCAACATGCCCGCGAAAAAGGGGATGCCCAGGTAGATCAGGACACTTTCCGCCACCTGCCAAATGGTCACCTGGACCTGGAGGCCTTCGGCTATCCCCAACCAGCCGGGCAGGATGGTCACAAAGAAATAGGCATAAATGGAGAAAAAAAGCATCTGGAAGATGGAGTTGAAGGCCACCAGCCCGGCGCAGTACTCCGTATCCCCCTGGGCCAGGTCGTTCCAGACAATGACCATGGCGATGCAGCGGGCCAGACCGATGATAATCAGGCCCACCATGTATTCCGGATAGCCCCGCAGAAAAATAATGGCCAACACAAACATCAGGATGGGGCCGATGACCCAGTTCTGGATCAAGGACAGGCTCAGGACCTTGAAATTTCTAAATACCCGGGGGAGTTCCTCATAGCGCACCTTGGCCAATGGCGGGTACATCATAAGGATGAGGCCGATGGCAATGGGAATGTTGGTGGTCCCCACCTGGAAGTAGGTCAATACCTTGGTAAAACTGGGGATAAAGTACCCCAGTGCCACCCCCCCGGCCATGGTTAGAAATATCCACAGGG
>JBAQHL010000348.1:0-4051 GCA_049288295.1 Desulfobaccales bacterium | reverse complement strand
GTTTGCTGGAGGCCACGGCCATCGCCAGCGAATTGGAAAACATAAAATTTTCACGCCCCATGACCCACGACCTCCTGCGGAACATCATGGAAAGCATGGAAATCAAGGTCATCCGGGTGGAGGTCTGCGATCTCAGGGACAATACCTATTTCGCGCTCATCCATCTCGAGCGGGATGGGAAGGACATCCAAATCGACGCCCGCCCCAGCGATGCCATAGCCTTGGCCTTGCGGGCCAAATGCCCCATTTTCGTGGCTGAGGGAGTCATACAAAAGGCTCGCCGGGTGGACCTTTCGGCCCAGGAGGCCATCACCTCCGAGGACGCCAAGAAGTGGACCGAGATCCTGGAAGGCCTGGATCCCGACGATTTCGGCAAATATAAGATGTAGACAGAGCTCTCAGCTTTCAGCAGTCAGCTTTCAGCCTTTTGGGGCCTTAATAAGCTGATAGCTGATAGCTGATAGCCGATAGCTTTATATGATCGATCTGCACACCCACACCCTGAACTCAGACGGCGAGCTTGTCCCCACCGAGCTCTGGCGCCGGGCCCAGGTCAAGGGCTACCGCTATCTCGGCATCACCGACCACGTGGACGCCTCCAATTTCGAGGAGGTTTTTGGCCGGCTCAAAACTGCCGCGGCCAGCCTGAAAGGGAAAGGTTTGCCCCACCTCATTCCGGGTCTGGAGTTCACCCACCTGCCTCCGGAGATGATCGGCCCCCTGGCGGCCAAGGCCCGCGCCCTGGGAGTGCCCCTCATCGTCATCCACGGTGAGACCCTGGCCGAACCCGTGGCGCCGGGCACCAATCGGGCCGCGCTGGAAGCCGACATCGATATTTTGTCCCATCCCGGCCTGCTCACCCGGGAAGAGGCCGTTTTGGCTCTGGAGCGGGGCATCTTCCTGGAGCTCTCCGCCCGCAAAGGGCACGGCCTGGCCAACGGCCGCGTAGCTGCCATGGCCCGGGAGGCGGGGGCTGCCCTCATCGTCAACACCGACTCCCACGGGCCCGGCGACCTCATCACCCGGGACCAGGCCGAGCGCATTGCCCGGGGCGCCGGCCTCACCGACGCCGAGGTCACTGATCTGTTCATCAACGTTGAGGCCCTGGCCCGCCGCCTGGCGACCCGGTAACTCACTGATACCCTTAGGTTAACTCTTCCCTATTGTTCTCATAGGTCGGTAGGGGATTATGTCCATGGCTAACGCTAAACAAAGAACCTGGGGAGAGGAACTCAATACCTGGGTTCAAACTATCGGGATTATTTTAGCGGCTCTCTGGGGAATATATACTTTTGTCTATACACAAATTATGGTGCCAAGATCAGCGCCTGTGAATATTTCCTTGAATCTGTCTCTGAAAAAGAGTGGGGCAAGTTCGCAGATTACGGCAAAAAACGGCCAACTATTTGAAGCTATTGAAATGAATTTTGTTGCTCAAAATCCGAGTTCTCGAATAATCCATTTATACCCAAATAAATTTATAGTATATGGTATTAAGGTTAAATTCGAAGATGTAAATATTCCAAGAGAACTCCCTGAGACACACGAAAATTCTTGTAACTATATAGCTAAACATTACACTTTGAGCAAGCCATCAGTAATTAGTGTTGGTGATTTGATACTGGATGTTTTCCTGAAACCTGGCGAAAAAGTGGCAAGAGATGTGATATTTCTTGTGCCTAAGGGTCAATATGATATGCTTCAAGTTGTTACTCGTATTCCCACAAGTGCTCAGGAAACAAATAGATATAAATTAAAGTGGGAATGTACAGAAAATGGAGATTTAGATTATAATATGTTTTTTGTTTCAGGAGACAAGGAAACTAAATTGGAAAAAAGGAAAGGAGGCGGATTCGTTAACTATCCAGAGGAGCTTGACTGGCAGTACGCTGAAACGAGTTCCATGCTTTCCTTATGGTAAAGGATAATAACGTTGAGGCCCTGGCCCGCCGCCTGGCAAACCTTACATGACCCCTGTTCCCCAAGAAGAAGCTGCCCCATCCACCAACACCTTTAACCTGAAAGTCCTTCTCATCCTGTCCTTCGGGCATCTGGTCACGGACATCTACCAGGGGGCCCTGCCCGCGATCCTGCCTTTTTTAAAGAACAAGCTCTCCCTGTCCTACGCCATGGCGGGTGTGCTCCTCATGGCCGCCAATTTCACCTCCTCCATCCTGCAGCCCTTGTTCGGCCATTTCTCGGATAAAAAAGAGAAAATCCTGCTGCTCCCCCTGGGCCCTCTCGCGGCCGGGCTGGGCTTGTCCTTTACTGCCCTGCCTGACTCCTATGCCGCGGTTCTCTTCCTGGTGGTAGTGAGCGGCCTGGGAGTGGCCGCCTTTCACCCGGAAGGCTTCAAAACCGCCTCTTTTTTCACCGGTGACAGGGCGGCCGCCGGCATGTCGGTCTTTTCCATCGGGGGCAACCTGGGTCTGGCCCTGGGGCCCATTGTTTCTTTGGGTATCGTCACCTATTTCGGCTTTGCCGGCCTGCCCCTGATGCTGGTTTTTGCCCTCTTGTTTCAGGTATTGCTGTTCTGGAATTGGGGATATTTGCGCAAGGCCAAGCCGGTCCTGGCCCAAAAACCGGGCTCCTCCGGCGCGGTGCCCGCCGGCGCCTACGTGGCCCTGTTTCTGGTGATCGCCACCGTGGTGATGCGCTCCTGGACGCAGTTGGGTCTCATGACCTACATTCCCTTTTATTTTATTGAGCACCTCAAGGGGGACCCCCTGTACTCCGGCAAGCTGGTGTCCGCTTTTCTCCTGGGGGGCGTGACCGGCACCATCCTGGGTTCCATCCTGGCCGACCGCCTGGGTCATAAGCAATTCCTGGTTTATTCCCTCCTGGCCGCCAGCCTCCTGGCGCCCCTCATTCTTGTGGCCACCGGACCCTGGCTGCTGCTGGTCCTCATCCTGGTGGGCCTGACCCTGATCTCCTCCTTCACGGTAACCATTGTTATGGCCCAGAGCCTCCTGCCGCACAAATTAGGGGTGGCCTCAGGCCTCATGGTGGGCTTTGCCATCGGGGCCGGGGGTTTTGGGGTCACTCTCCTGGGGGTGGTGGCCGATCATTTCGGGGTCATGGCCGCGTTGAAGACCATCCTGGTCCTGCCCCTTATGGGTCTGGGTGTGGCCCTCCTGATCCCCTATCCCGCGGCTGTGCCGGTAAAACGTTAATTAGTGGACTTCTCGGGAGCATTACGAGGTAACCGCCAGGAACTGGGGGCCGCTCCTTATCCAGAAGGGAGACCCGCCTATGACCAGATAACTCCCACAATGAAAGAAAAACCTGGTGGCACAGGGTTCCCGTTCCTGGCCCGATTTTGGCCACCCCCGAAAATGAAAATCAGCTGTAAGAGCGACGCAGGCGTCGCCCCTGCCGGGTTTTCACGGTAAAGCCTGCGGCTGCATTTTTCTTGATGCAGGTGTAATGAGACATGCCAAATGAATTACTAGTCGGGGCGTATGCTCTTTAGGTTACGTCAAATTCATCTTTATGGATTGACGGTAGCACGGGCATCCTGCCCGTGTCAGAACGGGCTGGAAGCCCGTTCTACCGGGCTCAGGTGTGGTTGGCAGGGGAAAGTGATAGAACCTCTCCAAACAGTCACACCTGATGAGCCATGGACCTATAAAAACAATAAAAAGCCCTGGATGCACAGGTATCCTCACCTGTGCATCCTAGTGTTTTATGTCGATGAAATAGGTTAAGTGTGCACCCTTTTCTTGACAAAAAACAGACAATCCTTTTAGGTAAGAAAGAAGGTCAGGGGTAAGCATAACCCCGAAATGGCGGGAAGGGATGCCCTTCCTCCCCTCTTTTTATGATTATATTTTTCTGAGTCGAGCTATGGCCGCCTTTAGAGGGGTGCACGGCTCGCCCTATGTTTGATTAACGGATACTGATAATAGTTTTAAGAAAGGCTTCTTTTGACTCAGACCCGACCTTGGTGGCAGAAAGCAGGCTTGACCGTGCTGGACTTCTTCCTCCCTCGCCTCTGCGTCTTTTGCGGGGAGGTGCCCGGGGAAGACGCCCCGGCTTCGGTGTGTCCGGC
>JBAQHL010000347.1:0-6024 GCA_049288295.1 Desulfobaccales bacterium | reverse complement strand
CCTTTGGAAACTCCCGGTTTCGACGGCAAGTCGGAATATTATTGCACCTATTGCCTGGACCGGGAGGGAAAACTGGCCTCCCGGGATCAGGTGCAGAAGGGTGTGGCGGAATGGCTTAAGACTTGGCAACCGGACCTGGACGATGCCAGGGCCATGGAACGGGCCGGCTATTACCTGAGATCCATGCCAGCCTGGGCTGAAATCTAATATCTGTTTGGAGTCCAACGGTGGCACAGGCCTTCCAGCCTATGCAGCTGCGAGGCTTGAGCCTCGCGGCGACAAAAACTATTCTGCCTCCAACCAGTTGAGACTTTTGCGAAATCCTCTCATCAATCCAAAAGTTTTCTTAAATAATGCTTTTTGTAGAGCAGGCGCCCTCGCTGAAAAAATACAGCCGGAGCGGCTGTTCTCCAGGTTTTTCAGTGCGGTCTCCCCATCTCTGGTCAAACCGAGAGAAACAAATCCGCCCTGCCCCCCTTTACAAAATGAGGGTTCGATACATCGGCAAATTTAATACCAAGTTGCCATCAAACATGTAATTTTTTGCAGGGGCGCGGCTTGCCGTGCCCAAACGCAGGCTTAGCCTCGCGACTACATTTAATTACCTCTAATGACCGCAACTTGGTATAAGTCCCCTTTTTTAAAGGGGGATCTAAGGGGATTTGATAAGCTTTTTAAATAACTATAACTTTACCTTTTTGATCGCACCTCGGTATTAAAACTTGCAGATGCCCCGGATGGAATCACAGGTCTGGGAATAGAGCCTCTCGATCCAATCCTCCTGCCGGACATAACGGGCCGCCAGGGCCGGCTTGGCGGCCTCTTCTTTCCGGGCCAGCAAATCCAGGTAGCGGTGCACCGTGGCAATGTAGGTGCCGTGGCTCCAGGTCAGGGGGGACACCGACAGGGGCTCCCCGGTCAGGGGATCGATCTGCTCGGGGAGAACGCCGGAGGGCAAGGCATGGGCCGCCACCCAGGTGAGGATCTCCAGGGCCTGGCTGACTTCCGCTTCGGAGCCTTTCTCCAAAAGGTAGTCCGCCAACCACAGGGTGCAGATGAACCAGGGGTTGCCCGGCAGGTCCCCATTGACCCGATGGTAACCGTCGTGTTCATTCCTGGCCATGCCCCCGATGGGAGTTTTGAGCCATAATTTTTCCTTAAGGGCCGCCATGGTGGCCTCGATGCGGGGATCGTGGGCGGCATACAGGCCGAAGGCGAAAAGGCCCCAGAGGCTGGCGTCGCAGATGTCGTCATAGACCGGTTCCCCGGACGGACCCCGGCTCAGCATTCGGCAAAAACGGTTCAGGTGCGGCCGCCACAAATGCAGGGAAACCGCGTCCCGAATCTCGGCGGCCACTTTTTGATAATACATGGAGTGTTCTTCTTCGCCCAGGACCTTACAGAACAGGGCGGCCGCGGTCAGCCCGCCGAAGACCGTGCCCGCCGTGAAACTCAAAATCCCCCGGCGCTCCTCCCACAAATCATAGGAGGGGGCCGGCAGGCCGGTGGCTTCCTCCCGATGTTGGCACATGAAGTCGGCGGCCTTTCTGATGAGAGGCCGATACAAGGGTTTGATGAAGTCCAGGTCCCGGTAAAGCACGAAGTGGTGCCACAAGGCCCACACCACCAGGGCGGTGGAGTCTTCCTGAATGGGGATTTGCGGCTGGCCCTCGTAATACCAGGGATGCCAGGAAGAAGCCAGGGTGCCGTCAGGGTTGAACTTATGGAGAAGGCACCCTTCCGGCTGCAACAAGCGGGAAATGAAGGTGAAGAAATTCCTGGAGGAGGTGGGGTGCCCCGCCTGGTCCAGGGCATGGGCCACCAGGGCTCCATCCCGGGGCCACACATAGGAATAGGTGTCCCGGTTAAAATAGACGATATCGGAGTCGTTGGCCGCCAGAATGCCCCCGCCCGCGTCTATCTGGGTCCTGACAATGATCAGGCTGCGGCGGTAAAAATCGGCCAGCTTGCCCGGCAGGCGCTCCAGGGCAGGTGATTCCTTGAGGACCCACAGGCGCCAGTAATCCTCGGTGCGCTTGAGGAGCTGCCGGGGGTGCTTGGTTTTCACCAGCGCATCCAGGCGGGTGATATCCCCCCAGCTCTGGCCGGCGGCCAACCAGAAGTAAGCCTGGCCCTGGGCATTGCCGGCCACCTCGAGGTGCAGGGCCATGACCGAATCCACCGAGCCCTGGGCGATGGGGTTGCCGGACAACACCCCGTCCTCGGCATCGATAAAGGTCCCCTTTTTGGCTTCGCTGCCTTTCTGACCCACGGCAAATTGTTTCAGGCCGTAATCGGAACCGGCCAGGCCCCCGGCCAAAAAGTAACGGGCTCCCTTGTAGTGGACCAGGGCCCCGGTTTTGGGATCATATCCGGCCGTATCCCCCAGTTCATTGCCGGAGATGCCCAGGTCCAGATTAAAAAACAGGCGAACCTCCCGGGCGTCCCCCTGAAGATTTTCCACGGTGATTTCCCGGACGAGAATATCTTCGTGAAAATCCACGGCATCCCGGCAGCTCAGGAGAATCCCCAATGAGGGCTGGAATAGGTGCACCTTGGTGACCATGGTGTCGGGCATATAGGTAAGCTCCCGCTGCCAATCCTCGTTGACCCAGGAAAACTTGCCCGCCACCCAGACCCCCAGGCGGCAAAATTTCCCGCCCACATGATTCTCCTGGCCGACATGGGGGTAATACAAGTCCCGAATGGCGTAGTTTTTATCAAAACACACCAGGAGCCGGCCGTTTCCTATGGGAATGTCGCGGGGCATGGCGTCCTCCTTTTAGCTTGAGACGGTTGCGGATGGCTTTGGAAAGGGGGGTCAGAATAAGTCGCCGTCTTTCTAGACAAAACGAGAAAAGACAAATCCCCCCTGCCCCCCTTTATAAAAGGGGGGTTTAAAAAAATCATTCAACCCCAAGTCCCCCTTTTATAAAGGGGGATTTAGCTCTTCAAGGTTAAGTAGTTTTAATACGAGTTCCGTTCCAAGGGCAATTGTTTGTAGCCGCGATGCTAAGCCTTAAGCCTGCAAAGGTGAATACAACTGTGCCACCATAATCCCCTCCAAATTGAGGACCTCAGGCAAAGATGGAAAGCAGTCATAGGGCGTGCCATGCACGCCGGTTGTGGGGGCCGTGGGCCGCCCTATACAAATGGAGCCGCGTCCCTAACTTTGACCTTTGCCCCGTGAACTCTGGCCTCTCGGCATAAGATTCACCAAAAAATTCAGGGCCGCCAGGCCGGCAGCCAGCCAGAAGGCCCGCTGAAAACAAGAAATGTCCAGGCAGATACCTGATTTGAGGGTGTAGGGTTCTTCGGCGCCCCATCCCAGGGCCGCCACCAGGACAATGACTCCCAGGAGGGCCCCCAGGTTTTTCAACACCGCGCTGGTGCTGGCCGCCAGGCCCATAAGCGCCGGGGGCAAGCCCCGCAGAATTTCATTGAGATTCGGCGCCGAAAAAAGGCCCAGTCCCATGCCGGTCAGGGCCAACCTGCCGGCCAGATCGATACGGGAAATCTGGGGGGTGGCGGTGCCCAGTAAGAAAAGCCCCACGCCGATAAGCCCCAGGCCGATGCGCAATATCCTGACATTGCCGATGCGGTCCGCGAGATATCCCCCGAGAAAAGACATAAGCGCGTTGCTGAGGCTTAAAACCGCCAGCATGAGACCGACCTGGGCGGGGGGGAAGTGGTAGACCTGCACCAGGAAGAAGGGCAGGAGAAAGAAAGACCCCATGACGCAGGCAAAGGCCAGGAGCACCCCGAAGGACCCCAGCAGAAAGCCGCGGCTATGCCAGAGCTCCCGATGCAGCAAGGGGTTGGGGTGACGCCGCTCAATAATCGCCAACAATGCCGAACACAGGCCCACCAGCACCAATCCCCCCAGATTGCGCACATCCCCCAGACCATTGTCTCTCAAACCGGTGAGAGTGAGGATAAACAGGGCCAGGGTGCCCGTGAGAATGAGGCTGCCCCAGGGGTCCAGGGTCCGCCATTCCCAGGCCCGGGGAGCCTTAAATCCCTTCAGCACACCTGTGCTTACCAGCAGGAGAACCACCCCTAAAAGCGGGTTAACAAAAAAGAGGGCGCGCCAACTGAGGTACGTGAGCAACAGGCCCCCCAGGGGAGCACCCAGGGTGACGCCGGTGGCAAAGCCGGCGGAAAACAGGCCCAGGGCGAAACCCCGTTCCCCCTCGGGAAAAGCCAAGGAAATGAGCTTGGGCGCCACCCCCAGCATCAAGGCGGCCCCCACCCCCTGCACCACCCGGCAGGCGATGAGATAAGGGAAGGTGGGACTTGCGCCCCCCAAACCCGAGGCCGCAACAAACAGGATGACTCCGGCGGAAAACAGCCGCCCGGGCGCAGCGAGGTCCGCCATGCGGCCCACCACGATTTGCAGGGAGGCATTGGCCAGCAGGTAAGCCACCATGACCCAGGAAATGGCTGCCATGGAGGTCTCAAAGTAGGAAGCCATTTGGGGCAGGCCCACGCTCACCAGACTGGTGTCCATGGTGGCGAGGAAGGCCCCCAGGCACGCCGTGATGAGGAGTCTTTTTTTATTGGCGGCGGGTATGGCGGTTTTCAGGGTTGTATCCTAGCAGGGAAGATAGCCTTGAGAATAAAGGAAAAGAGCGGGGGTGACAAGCCCTGCTGAGTTTTCGACGGTCTGTCCAGTTCCCGCTGCACTTTATCAGTGAAATGATGGGAAGATTCTAAGCTTTACCGTCTTTCGGCCCTTTGTGCACTTCGGTATAATACGAAAATACGGTGAAACTTTTTTCAGGAGAGGCTCGGGTGCTCACAGCCCCCCGGCTTCCTCCTGCCATCACTGCTAGGGAACCTTAATGCTCAGCAAGGCCCTCTATTTCACTGAGCCCTATCAGGTCAGCCTCAGGGAAGAGCCCCTTCCCCGGCCCGGGCCTGGCCAGGTGCTGGTGCAGACCATTATGTCCGCCATCAGCCCGGGCACTGAGCTCCTGATCTACCGGGGCCAGGCCCCCCAGGACCTGGTGGCGGACACCACCCTGGCGGCCCTGGCGGGAACCCTGGCTTTTCCCCTGAAATACGGTTACAGCGCCGTGGGCCGGGTGGTGGAGCTGGGCCGCGAGGTTTCCTCTCATTGGCAGGAAACCCTGGTCTTTGCCTTTAACCCCCACGAAGAATTTTTCCTGGCTGAGCCTGCGGAGCTTATGCCGGTGCCTCCGGGCCTTTCCCCCGAAGAGGCTGTATTTCTGCCCAACCTGCAGACCGCAGTCACCCTGGTCCTGGACGGCAAACCCCTTATCGGGGAAAAAGTGGCGGTCTTCGGCCAGGGCATCGTGGGCCTGCTGCTCACGGCTTTGCTGGCCTCCTTCCCCCTGGCCCGCCTGGTGACCCTGGACCGTTACGTCAACCGCCGCCTGGCCTCGGAAACCCTGGGGGTCCACGTTACCCTGGACCCGCGCTCCCCTGAGGTCAACGCCGAAATCCGCACCGCCCTCCAGGGCGGTGGGCAAGACCCCTGGGCCGATCTGGCTTACGAAATTTCCGGCAATCCCGCGGCCCTGGACCAGGCCCTGGCCGTCACCGGCTTTCACGGGCGCATCGTTATCGGCTCCTGGTATGGCGCCAAAACCGCTGAACTTCACCTGGGGGGGCTCTTTCACCGTCAACGTCAAATTCTCCTGAGCAGCCAGGTGAGCACGATTTCCCCAGAGCTCAGCGGCCGCTGGACCAGGAACCGGGTCCTGGAGGTGGCCTGGCAGATGGCGGCCAAAATCAAACCGGCCCGCTTCATCACGCAGCGCTTCCCCCTGACCCAGGCTGCCCAGGCTTATGAACTCCTGGATCAACACCCGGAGGAAGCCATCCAGGTAGTGTTGACGTATTAGATGTCGTGAACACCTGAGAAAATCCATTTGGTCATTAGCAACGGAGGAGGAGGGATTTCATGTATACCGTAGCCGTCAGGCGCGATTTTGTGGCCCAACATTATCTGGTGGGGGGTGACTGGGGCGCGGAAAATCAGCGCCACTCCCATCATTA
>JBAQHL010000346.1:0-3938 GCA_049288295.1 Desulfobaccales bacterium | reverse complement strand
GGGCCAGGGAGCGGCGGCTCCCTGCCCTCCCCCCAAGCCCCCCTCCCAACCCTTTGAGAGGTTAGGCACCAGCCGGAGCCAGGCTCCGGCTGGGGCCGAATTCCTTAGAACCCACTCAAGGGATTGGGGGAGGGGGTGTGGGGGAGGGGGTAAGGGCCCACCGGCCCTTAGCCCCTTCCCCCACCTTCTTTCGCCACAATCGCCCCTTCGGGGCAGACGTGGACGCAGACGCCGCAGCCCACGCAGCGCAGGGCGTCGATAGCCACCCGGCCGGTGGTGTCATCAAACACCAGGGCCGGGCACTCGAAGTTATCCAGGCAATGGCGGCAGGCAGTGCAGTATGCGGTCACTTCCATGGCATAGGTTGCCTGCGCCTTTCTGGCCTCCCGGTCCAGGAGGCAGGGGTGCCGGGCGACGATCACCGCCACGTTGCCTTCAGGCCCCCGGCAAAAGCGATCCCCTTCCTTCAGCAGTTCCACCATGGCCGGGATGTCGTAAGAGTCGCATTCCTCCAAAAATCTTACCCCGCAGGCCCGAACCAGGTCAGTGAGATAAACCGGCTGCCCCGTCTCCCCCATGGCCGTAACCCCCAACTGGGGAGTAGGCTGATGCCCGGTCATGGCCGTGGTGGCATTGTCCAGGATCACCAAAATAAACCGGGCCCGGTGGAAGACCGCGTTCAAAAGAGCGGGAATGCCGGCGTGGAAAAAGGTGGAGTCCCCGATGGTGGCCACGATGGTGGGATAATCTCCGCCCTTTGCCGCAAAAGCCCGATAAAACCCGGCGGCCTGGCTGATGCCGGCCCCCATGCAGTGGCAGGTGTCCACCGCGTTCAGGTTCATCCCCAGGGTGTAGCAGCCGATGTCGCTGGGGAAGATGCCCTCCGGAAAGGTTTCCCGGATGGCGTAAAAGGCTGCCCGGTGCCCGCAGCCGGCGCACAGGGTGGGGCGGGTTCCTCCCCCGGCAAGGCTAACCTTTGGAGATACCGGCAAATCCAGGAAATTTTCCAGAATGGGCCGCAGGACTTCGGGAGTGAGTTCCCCTTCCCGGGGCACGGTCCGAGTCTCCCGGCCCTGGACCGCGAACCCGGCCAACTGCAGTTCCATAACCGGATAGGTTTCCTCCAGGACCAGCACCCGGTCATACATGAACCGGCTGACCTCTAAAAAATCCTGGTTCAGGGGGTAGGGCATGACCACCTGGTAAAAGTCAATTTTGCCCAAAAGGCCCAGGTCTGCCAAAAGATCGGCGGTGTGGGCCGCCACCACCCCCGAAGCTACAATACAGGTCCGGGGAGAGGAACCGTCCCCTGGGCTCAGGAGGGGCGCCAAGGCCGGTTCCCTGGAGATGTTGTCGATTTTTTCATTCAAGTGTTTATGCAACTCCCGCAAAAACTGGGGCGTGGCGCACCAGCGGCCGGGGTTTTTCTCAAAGCGGGCCGGGCGCTCCAATGGCACCAGCGGCCTCACCGTCACGTTTTGCCGGGAGTGGCACACCCGGGTGGTGGGCCTCAGCATCACCGGGATTTCGTATTTTTCCGAAAGCTCAAAGGCTTGGGCCAACAGATCCTTGGCTTCCTGGGGGGAAGAGGGGTCCAGCACCGGCACCTTGGCAAACATGGCGAAATAACGGCTGTCCTGCTCGGTCTGGGAGCTGTGGGGGCCGGGGTCGTCCGCGGCAATGACCACAAAGCCCCCGGTGACGCCCAGATAGGCCGACCGCAGAAAAGGATCGGAGGCCACGTTCAGGCCCACCTGCTTCATGGACACGGCCGAGCGCCTTCCTGCCATGGAGTTGGCCAACGCGGTCTCGTAAGCCACTTTTTCGTTCACCGACCACTCGGCGTGGAGGGTGACGCCCTCTTCTTTGGCAAAGGCCGCCACTGCGGCCAGAATCTCCGAGGCCGGCGTCCCGGGGTAGGAGGCCGCCAGGGTGACACCATTTTCCAGGAGCCCCCGGGCCATGGCCTCATTGCCCATGAGGAGGCGGTGTGTTTCGATGTTATTAACGGTTTTAGATTTCATATGGTTAACAGGCTATAACTTGGGAAAAATTAAATATCAACAAACCCCTTCTAAAAACCTCATCACCCAAGGGGAGGCGGAATGGTTCTTTATAAGCATTTTTCCATGGATTGATAGTGACAATCTCGCGTGTGACGGGAAGGTGCAGGGAGCACTAGGCGGCGAAGCGCAGAATTTCAACTTCTGCCCCGTTTCTCACAGCCGCCTCTGCTCGGGCCAGCAATTTTTCGGTGACCTCTTCGGTAAGATAATATTCGCCACAATTCTCACAAACCTCCGCCGGGACCTGTTTGACAATAACCGTGGTATCGCCACGTTGCAGAGGGACGGTCACCAAACCGGGCCTGGTACTTCCCTGTCGGCAAAGAATGCATTTCATGATGTTCTCCTGGTCTTGAAATCGGGGCGCCATTGTGACGTCTCTGGAATATAGGCTGTAACGATAAGACAGAGGCCTGTTTCTTCATCTACCGCCACCACTACGTGAACTGGGCGGTCTTTTATCCAGTGTAACATTAAATAGCTGGCAAAGGGCGTGTCCTCCGGATAGCTGGCTATAACTTCGCCGTGTTCGACAACTTCTCGAACCTCTGCCGTAGCCAAACCACGCTGGAACATACGCCGCACGGCATGCCCGCTGAACAGTATATTTTGGCAGACCATTTCCATTTTTTTCTGCTATGTTCTTCCCCTCTCTTCAAGGCAGAGATATGATTTCATTTCCTAAGAGGGAAAATCTCTAGACTGCTCAACTTAACCTGCGTGAGCCCAGATTTTCAATCTATGTATACACAGTCTCCCTTTTTTAATGACTTCTCCCGCCCAACAGCCCCCTAGGCCGCACAAACAGCACCAAGAGCAGTACCAGGAAGGCTATCACGTCTTTGTAAGCACTGCTCAAATAGCCCGCGCCCAGGGTTTCCAGGAGGCCCAGCATGATCCCCCCCACAATGGCCCCCGGAAAGGAGCCGAAGCCCCCCAGGATGGCGGCGGCGAAGCCTTTTAAGCCCAGGAGCACGCCCACATCATAGGCCAGGGTGGTGATGGGGGTGACCAGGACCCCGGCCAAGCCCCCCAAAGCCCCCGCCAGGGCGAAGCTCGCCGCCTTCACCCGCCCGACATTGAGACCCACCACCCGGGCCGCCTGCTCATTGGCGGCCACGGCCCGCATGGCCAAGCCCAGAGAGGTTCTTCGGAAAAAGAGCACCAGAAGCAGGATGGCCAGGCTGGTGAGGGCCAAAATCCATAAGGTTTGGGGCAAAATGGTGGCGTCCAGGAATTTTACCGGCAGCTCCCCGGACAGCGGCGGCACCGCCATGCGGTTTCTTCCCCAGATAAGCTTCATCACCCCCCGGAGGATGATGGACAGGCCGATGGTGAGGAAAATGAGGACTAGGTGGCTGTCGGTCCGGGCCGGGCGAATCCCCAGTTTTTCCACCACCAACCCCACCAGGGTCACCCCCGCCACCGCCAGGGCCAGGGCCAGGGGCATGGGGAGGCCCAAAGCAAACAGGGCGCTGAACAGGAGCATCCCCCCCAGGGAGACAAAGTCCACCTGGGTGAAGTTGACGATGCCCATGGTGTTGTGCACCACCCCGAAACCCAGGGCCACCAGGGCATAGATGGCCCCGCTGGTGAGGCCGGCAAAGATGAATTGGAGGAAGTCCTGCACAATAAGATCTTGAGTGGAGTTCTAAAATATTGAAAGTATCCCACGACCGCAAGACTGGCAAGGAAAAAGGGGGAACGCTCCCTTGGCGACTCTTGGACAGAAGGCCCGAACCCGTTTTCCTGACGCACTGGCCACCCACTGATGATACAATGGCCAAAGAGTTGTTGCGAAAGTTCTTCAAGGGAAAGGCCGGGGGACCACAGCTCCCACCCTCCCTAAAAATGCTTACATTTCCCTTTGAC
>JBAQHL010000345.1:0-2171 GCA_049288295.1 Desulfobaccales bacterium | reverse complement strand
AGGATAAATTGCCCCTGCAACTGGAGGTTTTGAAAAGGATTGTTGAACACAAAAAAATCAAGCTCTCTTTCCAGAATGTTTGCAGGACGATCCAGGTAATAAAGACGGTTTGCAAAGGTATGGTCATCCAGTCTGAAGTACCGGTAATAGGTTAGAAGCCTTATGTTGGGGGTGAAATTGTGCAGGTAGGAAGCTTCGTATTGCTGCTGTTTGGCGTTTCGTCGACTGTCGAGTTCGTTCTGGTAAAAAAAGTCGTTGAGGTTGAGAATATCCCCGAAATGGTCATTGTTGTACCGGACGAACCCGGTCAGGTTGCCGTATACCGTAGGCTCCCCTTTGAAGGTGCCCTCAACGTTCCAAATTTGACGATCGGCATTCTTCCCTCGAAAGCCCGGGTCAAAAGTGTAGTCGCCCCTGCCGAACGCCGCCGCACCCGGCAACCCGCCGTAGGCTGCCACAAAATCATCATGGATGGCCTTCCGCTCCTCCCAGGACCCTATGGCTCCCTGGACGGTGGCCCGGCCATAAGGCATCTCAAACATGGTAGTGTAATCGTTTTCCAAAAGATACCGGAAGGTGTTCTGGTTGGCCGGAGACAGCACCCGGTAAAGCAAATCCTCGCTGTCCACGGCCACCACCCGCTGATCGGAGGCCTTATAGGCCCTGGCCAGGAAAAGGTGGGGCGAGGCGTTCAGGGGGTCCAATTTCACCGCGGTGGTGGCCTTGCTAAGAGCCCACTCCCCCAGCCCCAGCTGTGAGTAGGCCCGGGCCAGGTTGTAGTTCCGGGTCGATTGGTCCCGGTCCAGGAGCAGGCGGGAGCGGAACACCGCCCGGTTGTTGTTCAGGGCGATGGACTGGTTGATGGACTGGACGGCCTCCCCCGGGCGGTTCAGGTCGGTGAGGGCAATGCCCTTGTAAAAGTGGGGGGTGGGGTCCCTGGGGTCCAGTTTGGCGGCATAATCCCAGGTGGCCAGGGCCTTGTCGAAGGCCCGCGTCTGGTAAAAGGCCTTGCCCAACTCGCTTTGATAAGCGGACAGGCGGGGGTCCAGCAGGGTGGCGGTGAGCATCTGCGCCAGGGCTTTATCCGGCTCCTGGAAGCGGAACTGGCAGATGGCCAGCCCCAGGTGGGCCTCGGCCAATTGGGGGCTTTCCTTGATGGACTGGGTAAAGCGCCCCCGGGCCTGCTCGAAGCGGCGGAAGGCCACGTCCACAAACCCGGCCAGGGACAGGACCCTGGCGTCCCGGGGGGCCTGCTGGAGGGCCTGGTCGGCCAAACGCCGGGCCCTGCCGAAATAGTTACCCCCCAGGTAGATCTTGCCCAGGTAAAGGGCGGCGTCCAGAAAGCGGGGGTCGGTGTCCAGGGCCTTTTCCAGGCGCCGCTGGGCTGCGGGCAGCTGAAAATCAGCGATGTCCACCAGGGCCCGGGTGAGGAGGGCCAGGGGCGAGGCGGGAGCCAACGCCAGGGCCTGGTCGGCCTGGGTGCGGGCCTCGGTTTTGCGGTTTTGCACCAGGTCCATCTGGGCCAGATAACTCCTAGCCAGCACCTGGGCCACAGGCGATGAACTGGCCGCCGCCCCCTGGAAGAGGCTGCGGGCTTCATCCACCCTTCCCAGGAGCATGGCGAAATAGCCGGTCATGGCTTTAAAAACAGGGTTGCTGAGAATGGGTTTGTCCGCGGCCTTCATGAGGGTATAGGCCCCGGCCGCATCCCCGGCCTGGTAGCGGGCCAGGGCAGTGCCCACCAGGGCTGCGGCCCCGGGCTCGGACACCCGCTGAAAAAATCCCAGGGCTTCTTCCGGCTGGCGGCGCTGCAGGCTCACCCAGCCCATGAGCGTCAGGGCCTGGGGATTGCGGGGATTTTGGGCCAGAGCCTGTTCAGCCGCGCTGCTGGCCTCTGCCAGGCGCCCCTGGTCATAGGCCGCCACCCCCTGGCTTAGAAGGGCGGCTTTGGTTGAGGAGGGGCCGGCCCCTTCCAGGGCCTGCAAAGGCAAATCCCGAAAACTGAAATACCCCGGATAAAACAGAGACCACTGCACCGCGTCCTGGGGCTGCACGATCACCTGCTTGGTGGGCGCCCTCCCCGGCAGGGCCACCCCCTCCTCCCCGGCCGCCAGGACCACCTCGCCGTAACGGTTGGCCAGCTTGACATCGCCTTCCAGAAGAATAACGCT
>JBAQHL010000344.1:0-2741 GCA_049288295.1 Desulfobaccales bacterium | reverse complement strand
CTAATTAAAATTTTATATAGACAGAGCCACTTAAGGATAGACATAACGATATATTTTAAAGGTTTTTAAGGTAAATTTAGATGCATCCATAAATCCCAAACACAAGGAGAAACCATGGGTACAAGAGGTAAAGAAATTGTAGGCATGGATGTCGATGAACTGTTGAATCTGCTCAACAAGGCTTATGCCGATGAGTGGTTCGCCTACTATCAATATTGGCTGGGCGCCAAGGTCGTGCGTGGCCCCATGAAAGATGCAGTAGCGGCTGAGTTACTACAACATGCCACCGAAGAGCTGATGCACGCCGATATGTTGGCCAACCGGATCATTCAATTGGGTGGAAAACCGGTAACCGAACCGAAAAAGTGGTACGATTGGTCCGGCTGCGGTTATGATCCACCGGATGATGAATATGTCAAGGTGATCCTGAACCAGAATATCAAGGGTGAACGGTGCGCCATCGGTTATTACAACGAGCTTTTAAAATTGACGCGCGACAAGGATATGATCACCCATAACATGGTCCTTACCATCCTGGAGCAGGAGGTCGAGCATGAAGAAGACCTGCAATCACTCCTGGAAGATTTGGAAATGATGGTCACCAGGGCTTAAGCACCGGCAAGCCCGCCGTCGGGCGCCAGGAGACGGCGGGCCCCTCCTGAAAACCCCGGTAGATCAACACCACCAGCCTGTTTACACATTTTCCCGGCATAGGGTGATGACGTGATGAAAAGTTTGAAAGGCAGCAAAACGGAACAGAATCTCATAAGGCTCTTTGCCCTGGAATCACAGGATCGCAACCGCTACTCGTACTTTTCCAGCCAAGCCAAAAAAGAGGGTTTTGTGCAGGTGGCGGCAATTTTTGAAGAGACGGCCAACCAGGAAAAGGAGCATGCCAAGCGCCTGTTTAAATTTTTCCAAGGCGGCAACGTCGAGTGCACCTCTTCGTATCCCGCCTATGGTGCGGGGACCACCCTGGATAACTTGAAGATGGCCGTCTCTCAGAAAGAAGAGAGCTTCTCCTTCATCTATCCTGAAGTGGCCCGGCAGGCCCGGGAAGAGGGGTTTGTCGACATTGCCATAGTCGTCGAGGGGTTGGTCCTGGCTGAACAGCACCAAGGGCGCCGTTTTTCTGCCTTAACCGCCGTTCTGGAAGCAGGACAGGTGTTTCGTCGGAACGAACCGGTGACCTGGCGTTGCCGCAACTGTGGCTATGTCTGTCATGACTATGAAGCTCCCGAGAGCTGCGTGGCCTGCGCCCACGGGCAAGCCCATTTTGAGGTTCTCGGTGAGACCTTTTTCGAGTGACCATCCATGACCACCCGGATTTAAGCTGTTGACCTCATGCCACCCTCATCCACATCCCAGCACCGTTCCAAGATCATCCGCTCCCTGCACCGCTGGTTTGACTCCAGCGTGCCCCTGGAAGTTTCCCCGACCGCAACCCCCCTGCAGAAACTGTTGCGTAATAAAAATTATCTCCTGGTGCATCTCGTCTGCCTGGGGGTTATCTGGGTGGGGTGGAGCTGGACCGCAGTGTGGGTGGCGGTGGGTTTGTATTTCCTCAGAATGTTTGCCATCACCGGCTTCTACCACCGGTACTTTTCCCACCGCACCTTTGAAACCAACCGCTTCTGGCAATTTGGCTTCGCCGTCATAGGAAACAGTGCCGCCCAACGGGGACCCCTGTGGTGGGCCGCGCACCACCGGCACCATCACCAGACGGCTGACACCGATCAGGACGTGCATTCCCCCAGCCGCCATGGCTTCTGGTGTAGCCACCTCGGTTGGCTGACGGACCCGGTCAATCTTGCCACCCGATGGGAATACGTGAAGGATTGGGTCAAGTATCCGGAATTAGTTTGGCTGGACCGCTTCGACAAGGTAGTGCCTATCTTGCTGGGAGTGGCCCTCTTTGGCGTGGGGGAACTTCTCGCCCACACCGCCCCCCAATTGGGCACCAACGGTGCGCAACTGGTCATCTGGGGCTTTTTCATTTCCACGGTGGTCCTGTTTCACGGCACCTGCACCATCAATTCCCTGAGCCATCTCTTCGGCTGGCGGCGTTATGACACCAGTGACACCAGCCGCAACAACCCCATCCTGGCCATTATCACCCTGGGGGAGGGCTGGCACAACAACCACCACCATTACCCCATCGCCGCCCGGCAAGGGTTTTTCTGGTGGGAGTACGACATCACCTATTACCTGTTGGTGGTTATGTCCTGGCTGGGAATCATCAGGAATCTTAGGCCGGTGCCGGAGAACGTCCGCCGCCCTGAGGCAACGAACCCCTCCCGTCCTGGCGCCGTGAGGGCTGGCTGAGGCCGGCTAGCCTATGAGAATCGCTGTCATCGGCACGGGCATCGCCGGAATGGTTGCCGCGTATCTCTTGGCGCCAGACCATGACCTGGTGATCTTCGAGGCTAACGACTATATCGGCGGGCATACCCACACCATTGACGTGCAGGCGGGAAGCCGGACCTATGCGGTGGACACCGGCTTCATTGTCTTCAACGAGCCCACCTACCCTAATTTTGTCACCTTACTGAAGCGTCTCGGGGTTACCTGGCAGCCCACCAACATGAGCTTCAGCGTTCAGGACGACGACGCTGGACTGGAATTCGGCTTTCGCACCCTGCAGGGGGTTTTTGCGCAGCCGCAGAACTTATGGCGGCCCGCATTCTTAAGGCTTCTCTGGGACATCTGGCGGTTCCGGCGAGAGTCTCCGGAATTGGCTC
>JBAQHL010000343.1:0-5492 GCA_049288295.1 Desulfobaccales bacterium | reverse complement strand
CAGCAACCCACCATTATATCAGAACCAACAACCCCTTCTCCCCCTAAAATGACGACAACAACACCATCGCGGCCCATGTACTTTGTCAACGTCCACAGCCTGGCCCTCCGGGATGGCCCCACCATGTCTGCACCCCAAATCGCCACCCTCAACTTCCACGACGAGTTGGAACTCCTGGAAACCTCCGGCGGATGGGGGAGAGTGCGGGACGTACGGCGCAATATCATCGGCTGGTCCTATATGCGCTGCCTTCAGCCGGTGGCGGCTGATGATTCACAGGCCGTTCCCAGGCCCGGGTCTGATATTCGAATTATATCTGGAATTTTTTCCGGTCCGGCGATAATTGTCGGGGCTGGCAAGCTATCAGGCCATCGCCGAGGCCGAAGCCGAGCGCTCCGGCAAGGCTGCATATTCGACTTTAATGAACCCGAAATGTAACAGGGCAGGGTCCTGATGACCCTGCCCTGTTTTACCGCCAGGACGCGCGTTATTAATCTTCCTTTTCTTCCTTTTCTTCTTCTTCAGCAAGAACGATCTCTTTACCACAAACGTCGCATTTGCCATCCTCTGTAATACAAGGCTGTTTGGGGGCCTCACCGCCACAGATTCCACATTTCGGCATCCCTGCTCACCTCCTTTCTTCTAAAAATGGCTGAGAGTAATTGATAAGCCTGAAGAATTATTTCCCTTTTGCTTGATCCGACCAGGGTCACCAAGGAAAAACCTGCGTGTCTCTGCGTATCAACGGTCGCAGGCGTGCCAGCTGTCTTGGCACACTTGCCTGACTTAGGTGAGTGTCTTATAGGCAAAAGGTATTTTATTCTTGTTATGGAAGAATTAATTTTTCTGTCAAGGGACTGACCGGACCCGCCGGAAAAAAAATTACCGAGAGTTCCTTGGTTGGTTGGCAAGGAGACAGGCTTTCCAGAGACTCCGCCAGACAACTAATCCGAAATTAGAAAAATATTTAACGGGATGTTAACAGTGAATGACTTGACGGGCTTCCGACCCAAACTAAAAAATCATCAAGAGAAAACCAAACCTCAACTCCCCCTTAATCCCCCAAGGTTATTTTCATCAGAAATCAACCGACCACCACTCTGAAAGGTGATGAATGATACGTTTAGACGATGTGAGCTTGCTCTTTCCCGGAGGAATCAACGCGCTGCACCCCATGTCTCTCGAATTCCAAACCGGAAATTTTACGGTGTTGCTGGGCTCCTCGGGGGCTGGCAAATCCTCCTTGATGCGCTGTCTTAATCTCCTGCAGCGGCCCAGCACCGGCACAATAACCGTGGAGGGTCTTGGCAGCTTGAATAACTCCAGACTGATAAGGGCCCACCGGCGCCATACCGCCATGATTTTTCAGCAGCATCAGTTGATCGGCCGGCACACCGCCTGGCAAAATGTCCTCCTGGGCCGCCTGGCTTTTCACTCTACCTGGCGGAGCCTGTTACCCCTTCCCCGCCGGGATCAAACCCTGGCTCTGGAATGTCTGGAGCGGGTGGGGCTCCTGCATAAGGCCTTGGAAAGAGTTGACAACCTGAGCGGCGGTGAGCAGCAGCGGGTGGGTATTGCCCGAGCCCTCGTTCAACAGCCCCATCTTATCCTGGCCGATGAACCGGTGGCCAGCCTTGACCCGGCCACTTCCCACAAAATCCTGAACCTCTTGAAAACCGTTTGCACCAATGACGGCATCACCGCCATTGTCAGCCTTCACCAAGTGGAGTTGGCCACTGCCTATGCCGACCGGATTATCGCCCTGGCCGGCGGCAAGGTGGTGTTCGACGGACCGCCCGAGGAGCTGACCTCGGCCAAGCTGACCTCCATTTATCGGCCGGAGGCGGCCTTGCCGGCCGGTGACTCTCAGAAAACCCAGGCCTATTGGGCCTCTTATAACCTAGCCTTGATGGAGGAGTGAGATGTTGAAAAAAGGTTTTTCCTTGATTTTTGCAGTCCTGGTGTTAGCCTCCGGGAGCTTCTATGCCCAGGCCGCCAAGGACCCCGATCCCAAAACCCTGAAAGTGGCGCTCCTACCGGACGAGAGTCCGGCCACGGTTATTAAAAATAACCATGGCTTAAAAGAATACCTGGAAAAGACGCTGGGTAAAAAGGTTGACTTGGTAGTTACCACCGATTATTCCTCTATGATCGAGGCTATGCGGCATGGGCGGCTGGATCTGGGTTTTTTTGGTCCCCTGTCTTATTGTTTGGCCAAAACAAAAAGCCAGATTGAGCCCTTCGCCGCCCTGAGCCGCAAAGGCAAAACCACTTATCAAGGTGTGGTCATCGGCAATGTGGGAGCCGGTGTGAATAATATTGCCGATATTGCCGGCAAGAACATGGCATACGGAGATACGGCTTCCACCTCCAGCCACTTGATCCCCAAAACCATGCTGGCCCAAAAGGGTTTGAAAGCTGGAAAAGACTACCAGGAGCATTTTTTGGGAACCCATGATGCAGTGGCCCTGTCGGTACAGAATAACAAAGCCCAGGCCGGGGGGTTGAGTATGACCATTTTCGAGGCCCTGGTAAAGCGGGGCATGATCGATCCGGCCAAGGTCAAAGTGCTGGCCGAATCGGAGCAATTTCCTGAGTATCCTTGGACCATGCGTTCCGACTTAGCCCCGGATCTCAAAGAAAAAATCCGCCAAGCCTTTTATAATCTAAAGGACCCCGAGATCTTGAAGCCCTTTAAAGCCGACGGCTTCGCACCCATTGCCGACAAGGACTATAATAAGGTCCGGGATATGGCCAAGATCTTGAACCTGGACCTAGCCAAGATGAAATGACCGGTCAGAATTGCATGCAAGAAACTATCATAGAAGGTTTGTTGGTAAAGCAGCGCCGGACCTGGAACCGCTCTCTCGGCCAAGCCGGCGCTGTTGTGGCTGTCATCCTTATTTCCTTCTGGTATGTAGGGCTGTTTGACTGGCAGCGCCTAGTGGAAGGGGGTCCCAGCATGGCAACCCTGCTCCGGGAAATGCTGCCCCCTAACTTCACAGACGCTCCCCGGTGGCTCAAGCCCCTGTTGGACACCCTGGCCATGAGCATTGCCGGCACCGCCCTGGCCGTGGGGTTTTCTCTGCTTCTGGGTTTCCTGGCCGCCCGGAATACCTCCCCTCATCCTGTGGCTTACCAGGGATCCCGGGCCATACTCAACGGCCTGCGCTCCATTCCCGAACTCATCATGGGCATTATCTTCGTGGCCGCCGTGGGGTTCGGGGCCCTGCCCGGGGTTTTGGCCCTGGGATTGCACTCCATCGGTATGGTGGGCAAGTTTTTCGCAGAAGCCATTGAACACGTGAATGAAGCTCCGGTGGAAGCGGCCCGGGCCGCCGGGGCCACCTCTCTCCAGGTGGTGACCCACGGTATTCTGCCCCAGGTCCTGCCACAGATGGCCGATGTGGCGGTGTACCGCTGGGAATATAATTTTCGGGCTTCCACCGTCATGGGCATGGTGGGAGCCGGCGGCATCGGCTTTGAACTGATGGCGTCCCTGAGACTCATGCAGTACCAGGACGTTTCGGCCATTCTCATCGTCATCCTCATAATGGTCACCCTGGTGGACAGCTTCAGTTCCCATCTGCGCAGCCGCTTTAAATAATCGGGAGGGCACATCAGCATGAAGCCGCAAGTTGTTATCACCAACATGGTTTTTCCCGAAACCATTGAGTTTTTGCGCCAGGATTGCGAGGTCATTCCTCATACGAACCGGGAGCCTCTGCCCCGGCATGAACTGATAGAGCGCTGCCAGGGCGCCCAGGCTGTCATGGTTTTTATGACGGATTCCCTGGATGCCGAATTCCTGGAGGCCTGCCCTGATCTCACCATTGTGGGCGGGGCCTTGAAGGGCTCCGATAATTTCGATGTGGAGGCCTGCACTGAACGGGGCATCTGGTTCACCATCGTTCCGGATCATCTGTCTGTGCCCACTGCGGAGCTGGCCTTGGGACTGCTGTTGGGCCTCAGCCGCAACATCTTGGCTGGGGACCGCCTCGTGAGAAGCGGCTCTTTTGAGGGCTGGCGGCCCGAGCTTTACGGGGCTGGCCTAACAGGCAAGACCCTGGGAATCGTAGGCATGGGTGGGGTGGGACAGGCCCTGGCCCAAAGATTGGTGGGTTTTGAGGCCAGGGTATTATATTGCGACCCCATTCCCCTGGCGGCCGAGAAGGAACAGGACTGGCGGATTACTCGCAAAACCGTGGCCGAGGTCCTGGCGCACAGTGATTTTCTGGTGCTGGCCGCGCCGCTTAACCCCGAAACCGTTCACTTAATCAACGCCACCACCTTGGCCGCCATGAAGCCCGGGGCATTCCTCATTAATGTCAGTCGCGGCTCGGTGGTGGACGAGGAGGCAATAGCTGCGGCTTTGGCAGCCGGCCAACTTCAGGGCTATGCTGCCGACGTTTTCGAGTTCGAGGACTGGGCCCGTGCGGACCGGCCCCTATTCATCCCTGAAACTTTGCTGAATAACCCGACCCAGACGCTTTTCACGCCTCACCTCGGTTCAGCCGTCCAGGAAGTGCGCCGGGAGATTGAACAGGCGGCGGCGCGCTCCATAGTTCAGGCCTTGCGCGGGGAAGTCCCCAGCGGCGCCATTAACCAACCCCGGACACCAGGGAGAAATCTCGGCAAAGCAAGGGCCAGTTAGCACGACGATTGTTTCAGTTCGTAGCTCATGGCGGGAAAGCGAAACGCATCCATACCATGAAGAAGGGCATCCTCAAGCTGATGACCCAAAAGGACAGGCTGCCGGAAGCCGAGATGCTTCTGGCCATAATTGCCGATAACCTGGGTGCCGTGGTGGAGACCCAGCGGGGACCTCGCCCCTTGGCCCGCTATCTCTGCGAGAAGCTTAACCAGAGATACGGACAGGTCCCCGAGGTTGCCTTTCGCAGTGGCCGCCACACCGCCATCTGGCGGCAGGCCGCCTATCCTGACTTTGACAAGGCCGCTGAAAAGATAGAGGGGGGAACCCTCAATCATGGCCTTGACGCCCTTATCATGGCCTGTAAGCTACCTGACATCTCCTTCCTTGAGAAAAGAAACCTGGCCCCGTGGACCCTGGCAGCTTGGGCTGAGAAAGTTCAGGCAGTGGCTCCACCTCCGGCGGAGAACGGTGTGCCTGTCTTGCCTGTTCCCACCTTTGCCGTCCCTGGCTTTGAGGAGGTCCTGCCGGGCAACTATGTGAAAACCGACCTGGCTTTGCTCAATTGGAACCGGAAGGACATTGGGATACATTCCCAAGATGTCTATGGCTGGGACAGATGGGAAGAGTTGCCTTCCAAGCGGATAGCTGCAAGTGTAGGACTTTACCTTTCATGACTTCAGGCACACAGCCATAAATAATTGGCGACTTCAAGGCCATGACTTTTTCCGAATCATGGCTGCTTCGGGGCATAAGACCCTGAATGTGTTCAAGAGGTACAATACCGTGAGCAAGGAAGAACTCAAGGCCTTGGTGGGGCAAAACCGGTAAGGATGGACAC
>JBAQHL010000342.1:0-4134 GCA_049288295.1 Desulfobaccales bacterium | reverse complement strand
GGGATAACATTTCTTGGACACGCATAAATAAATGACGCTATGTATAGTTAAAGGAGGTGGACTAAAGAACCAGCCTTTATTACCCGGACCCCCCACTTTTCCGGAAATGGCTCACACGGCCCGGGCGAATTCCCTCCGGCCCAGTTCGTATAAATCCCCGCCATGGCAATCATTGATGACGATGGTGGGGAAATCCTCCACCTCCAAACGGTGGATGGCCTCAGGCCCCAATTCCGGAAAAGCCACCACCTCCGCAGCCTTGATGCATTTGGAGATGAGGGCCCCGGCCCCGCCGGTGGCGCCGAGATACACCCCGGTGTATTCCTTGAGCGCGGCGATAACCTCGGGACTCCGTTTCCCCTTGCCGATCATGGCCTTCAAACCCAGCTTCAGCATGGTGGAGGTGTAGACATCCATGCGGGTGCTGGTGGTGGGGCCGGCCGCCCCGATGACCCGGCCGGGGCGGGCTGGGCTGGGGCCAACATAATACAAAATTTGTCCCTTAAAGTCCACCGGCAATTCCCGGCCATCCTCTAAAAGTTCCATAAGCCGCTTGTGAGCCGAATCCCGGGCCGTATAAATTACCCCATTCACCAGGACCTGATCGCCCATCACCAGGCTCCGGATCATCTCATCGGTCACCGGCGGGGTAAGCCGCACTATTTTACTCATAAACTCCCCTTATAAATCCACTTCCACGTGGCGGCTGGAGTGGCACTGAATATTGATGGCCACCGGCAAACTGGCGATGTGGCAGGGCTGCATGAGAATCTTGAGGCCCAGCGCCGTAAAGCGCCCTCCCAGGCCCGCCGGTCCGATGCCCAGATCATTGACCGCCATGAGCAGTTCTTTTTCCAGGGACGCGATCTCCGGATCCGGATGGCTGTCGGACAGCTTGCGGATCAAGGCCTTTTTGGCAAGCAGGGCCGAGCGCTCGAAGTTCCCGCCGATCCCCACCCCCACAATCATGGGCGGGCAAACGTTGGGGCCCGCTTCCGACACCGCGGCCACCACCTTTTCCTTGATACCGGCCAGCCCTTCCGCGGGCTTGAGCATAAAAAGCTTGCTCATATTTTCGCTGCCGCCCCCCTTGGGCACCACCATTAGCTTCAGGCGGTCGCCGGGCACGATGTCGGTGTGAATCACCGCGGGGGTATTGTCGCCGGTATTTTTCCGGGTGAGGGGATTGCACAGGGATTTGCGCAGATACCCCTCGCCGTAGCCCTGGCGCACGCCCTCCTCGAGCGCGGCTTCGAAGTCGCCTCCCACGATGTGCACCTCCTGGCCCACCTCGGCGAAAATCACCGCCAAACCGCAGTCCTGGCAAAGAGGGATGCGCTCCTCCCTGGCAATGCGGGCGTTCTCCAGGAGTTGCCTGAAAATTTCCCGTCCCGCCGGAGACTCTTCCTCCTTTTCTCCCCGGGCGAACGCGGCCAGCAGGTCCTCGTCCAATTGGTAATTCGCCGAAATTGCTGCGTCTTTCACCGCTGAAATAATGGTTTTGATGTCAATCTGCCGCATTATCCCCTCAAAGGTAAAGGTTGACGCGGAAAAATCGCCTTCCGGCGTTTTCCCATGCCAACCCCTGGTTCTATTGGGTGTTATACCGAGTTCGGTTTTACAGGCAACAAACTCAGCGACTAACTTATTAATAACCCATCTTATTTCAACCGAAAACCGCAAACCGCCAACGGTATTACTCTCTCCCGAAGCCTCACAGGCTCTTCAAGGGAGATGGGTTACCAAGGTCTGTTCAGCGCCTGCTGTTCACTGATTTTCTTTCCTGAAACACCACGTCGTTATCCAGTTCATTTTCCTCGTCCTCATATTCCGGTCCAGATCGGCCCCTTTTGGACGGGTTCTGGATTTCCTCGGTAAAGGACTCCACCGGCTGAGTTTTCAGGGCTTCCTTCATATAGTCGATGAACACGGGCGCCGCCGCCTGGGAGCCGGTTTCTTTTTCCCCCAGGATCAGTTCGCTGTCCATGCCCACCCACACCCCGGTAATGAGGGAGGGGGTAAAGCCGATAAACCAGGCGTCCCGGTTATCGTTGGTGGTCCCGGTCTTGCCGGCGATGGGCCGTTTCAGCACCTGGACCCGGGTGGCGGTGCCCCGCTGCACCACTCCTAGGAGGAGCTTGGTCATAATGTCGGCGCTTTCCGGTTTCATCACCTGTTGCACCATGGGGGCGGCTTCGAACAGCACCCGGCCGTCCCGGTCTTCAAGACGCTCGATGAAGGTGGGGGTTATCAGTTGGCCCTTGTTGGGGAAGGCCGCGTAAGCCCGGGTGAGTTCGAGGAGTGTCACTTCCGAGGACCCCAGGGCCGAGGAGTAGTTGGGGTAGATGGGGGAGGAAATCCCCAAATTTTTCGCCATGTTCACCACCGCGGGCACCCCTACGGCCATCATCATGCGCACCGCTGGTATATTGCGGGACAGGGCCACTGCGGTGGACATGGGGATAGCCCCGTAATAACTGTTATCGTAATTTTCGGGGCTCCACATTTCTCCATGGCGGCCTCCCGGCAGGGATAGGGGTTCGTCCATGAGGATGGAGTTGGGACCATAGCCCCGTTCCACGGCCGCGGCATAGATGATCGGCTTGAACGCGCTGCCCGGCTGTCTTTTGGCCTGGGTCGCCCGGTTATAGGTGCTGTCGCTGTAATCCTTGCCCCCCACCATGGTGCGCACCTTGCCGGTCTTGATCTCCATGGACAGGATCGCCCCCTGCACCATGGGCGCCGGCTCCAAGGTGGCGGTCCACCATTTGGGGCGGTCCTCCTTAACCAGGCGCACCTTGACCACGTCCCCCACCACCAGCTCCTCCATGAGTTCCTGGGAGTCCGGCTCGGAACCCAGGGGCATTAAATTCCCTCCGTGTTCCCCGAAGCGAATCTGGACCCCCTGCCCCTTTTTCCCCACCTGGGACACCAAGGCAGTGATCTGGAGGCCTTTCCGGGGAGGATATTTCCTGAAGTAATTAAACTGGCGCTGCTGAAAACCAGGGATTTCCTTCTTGCTGAGCTGCTTCATGGGGGGCTCGTAGCCGTTCCGTTTGGTTATATCATCCATGGCCTTTCTAATGGCGGTCTGGGCTACCCGGTGCAAGCCCACATCGGCCGTGGTGTAGACCCTGAGCCCCAGGCAGAGCATTTGGTCCTTGCCGAAGCGCTCCTCCAGAATGCCCCGCACGTGTTCGGTGAAATAGCCGGTTTCCTTGATCCCGTCCGGCCGCATGGCTTTAAGCTTGATGGGCTGGCGCAAGGCCTCGTTAGCCGCGGCCGTGGTGATGAAGTTCTCTTCAGCCATGCGCCTGAGCACGTAGGCCTGGCGCTCCTTGGCTTTCTGGGGGTTCAAATAAGGGGAATAGCGGCTCGGGGCCTTGGGGATGCCCGCCAGAATGGCAGACTCCGACAAGCTCAGGTCCTCAACATGCTTGGCGAAAAACTCCTGGGCCGCCGCCTCCACCCCATAAGCGCCCCGCCCCAGGAAGATATGGTTCAGATATAAGGTAAGGATCTCTTCCTTGGTGAGATACTTGTCGATGCGGTAAGCCAGGATCGCTTCCTTGATTTTGCGGCCGAAGCTCTTTTCCGAGGTGAGCATGATGCGCTTCACCAGCTGCTGGGTGATGGTGCTCCCCCCCTGGACGATTTCCCCGGCCTCCACGTTCCGGATAAAGGCTCGCAGGATGCCGGGAATATCCACCCCCGGATGCTCAAAAAAACGGGTGTCCTCTGCGGCCACGAAAGCCATGACCAAATGGCGGGGCAGGCGGCTGTATGGCACTTCTATGCGCCGCTCCGTGCAGAATTCCGCCATCAGGCGGCCGTCCCGGGTTAAAACGGTGGTGACCACCGGCGGGCGGTAATCTTTAATGGCTCTGAAATCAGGAAGATCTTTGATGAAGGTGAGGTAGATAAAGCCGGCAGCCCCCAGCACGGCCAAAAAACCCGTAAACAGCAAACCGTATAAAATCCACCCCAAAATCCTGGCCCACCGCCGGCGGGCGCGGAAACGGTCGATTTTAGGATCTCCCTTCCCTCTTAAAGGTCTCATAATGCCTTCCCCCCCCAAAAAACGTTAACAGTCAAAGCTCTTCCCGAGAACCCCGGCTCCCCTCGATGCCGATC
>JBAQHL010000341.1:0-3052 GCA_049288295.1 Desulfobaccales bacterium | reverse complement strand
CCATTCTGCGCATCCGGGATGAGGTGTGCCGGGCCTGCCGGGATTTTTTTCATGAGCAGGGTTTTGTTCTGGTGGACACACCCATTCTCACCCCCACCGCCTGCGAAGGCACCACCACCCTTTTTGAAGCCGACTATCTGGACCGGGGCAAGGCCTACCTCTCCCAAAGCGGCCAGCTCTACCTCGAAGCCGCGGCCATGGCCCTGGGGCAGGTGTATTGTTTCGGGCCCACCTTTCGGGCGGAAAAGTCCAAGACCCGGCGCCACCTCACCGAATTCTGGATGGTGGAGGCCGAAGCCGCGTTTTTCACCCTGGAAGAGGTCATGCAGCTGGCGGAGTCCCTGGTGCGCACCGTGGTGCTCCGGGTCCTGGAACATCGAGGCGCAGAACTGCACCTGCTGGAGCGGGACATCAAGCCCCTGGAGGCCGTGGCCGGTTCTTTCCCCCGCCTGAGCTATGCCGAAGCCCTGGAACGCCTGCAGGAAAAGGGCATAGAGGTCCCCTGGGGGGAAGACTTCGGGGGCGATGAAGAGACCGTGCTTTCCCAACTCTTTGAGGGGCCGGTCCTGTTGCACCGCTATCCCCTGAGCTGCAAGGCCTTCTATATGGAAGCCGACCCGGAGGACCCGCGCCTGGCCCTGTGCGTGGACATGCTGGCCCCGGAGGGCTACGGCGAGATTATCGGCGGCTCCCAGCGCGTGGCGGACCTGGAGGTCATGCTGAAGCGCCTGGCGGACCATAACCTCCCCCAGGAACCCCTGGAGTGGTATCTGGATCTCAGGCGCTACGGCAGCGTGCCCCACGCCGGCTTCGGCATGGGCATCGAACGGGTGGTGGCCTGGATCTGCGGCTTAAAACACGTCCGGGAGACTATTCCTTTTCCCCGGTTGCTGGATCGGTTTTATCCCTAACATTTAGAATGTTGGAAAGGAGACGATCATGTGTACAGAAAAAGATGGCCCATACCTTCAAGTGGCAGTGATTTGTGAAAAAGCATTAGAGGAAAAGGATGGGGTTATCAGTATCATAAGAATAATAGACCGGGTCATGGTAACTTATGTTGGACATGATGTTCCCGAAGAGATGCCAGAGACTCCTGTAAGTTTTGTCCTTGTTGCTTCCTTTAAGTCAGGAGAATTCAAAGGAGACAAGGAACTGAAGATTGTAATTAAAGAGGCAGGTAGTAAGGATAAGGATGGGAAAAAATTAATTTTATTGCCCCTTACATTTGAAGGTGACGAGAAAGGAGCAAATGTTATTTTAAATAATGTTATACAAACGAAAACAGAAGGGGTATATTGGTTTGAGATATTTCTCGATGATAAATTATATTCGAAGGTCCCACTGAGAATTCTGTATAAATCTGAGAAAGCTGTGGCCTCTGCTCCTCCAACATAATATTATCAGAGTTTGACGAGGTTATTATCTGTCTTTCTAACGATATTGTTATATTTTGAGCAATTCTTCTCAATATATCGATAAATTCATCTTGTGACCAATCACCATTCAAATATTCTGCAAGGCGTCCAAGAATTTCAGAAGCCATTTCTTGGGTTGAGAAATCTTCAGTTTGATGAATATTCCAAGTAGCAGGAACAAACCAGGCTTGAAAATCGTTTAGTGAAATATCCCCCTTAATATACTGATAAACCTGATCCCTAATTTTGTTCATGAGGTCAAACATGCCTGAACCCCCTACAAAAAAATTTGTCAGCGAAGAAGAGATTAGAAAAATCTTTAATGATAATAATTACCTATATAGAATTGCTTCAGGAGATTTTGCCAAGGAAACCATTTATGATGAGCATGTGAAAAGAAACAAACCAAGAATTCCTAAATGTTCCCGAAGCCAAATTATAACTTATCGAGATAGCGAAGGGCAAGATGTAGCAAAGGTTCACCGCTACTTAAAACGGGATGGGACTTTGGGTGGTTCCGGAAAACCTGACCCAAAGTGGCTTCTGCACGATAACATCCTCTATTTGCCAGATAAGAGTATGGCATAAAACAGACAAATTATCTAATCCTCCAATTTGTTAATCAGTTAATTTTCCTGTAGGAATATGCTCTTCCTAAAAATTTTTCGGCTTCAGGCCCTGGTCTTTACCCTGGTGGCGGCGGCCATCACCAACCTGTACATCACCCAGCCGGTTCTTCCCATCATCCAGCAGGAATTCGGGGTGAGCGCGCCCATGGCCTCCCTCACGGTTTCCGTGGTAATTCTGGGGATTGCCCTGGCGAACCTGCCCTTCGGCTATTTGTCCGACCGCTACCCGGTGCAGCGCTTGATCGCGGTGGGCGCGCTGGCCGTGGCCGGGGCGGGCTTTATCTGTGCGGCCACCCAGCTTTTCCCGGTGCTGGTGGCGGCCCGCTTTGTCCAGGGCTTATTCCTGCCGGCTCTCAGCACCTGTGTGGCCGCCTACCTCTCCCGCAACCTCCCCCTGGAGCGCCTGAACGTGGCCATGGGCTCTTACGTCTCCGCCACGGTGGCCGGGGGGTTGGGAGGGCGTCTTTTGGGCGGTTGGCTGCACCCGCCCCTCCATTGGCGCTGGGCCTTTGTCACCGCCGCGGTTTTTCTTCTGGTGAGCATGGTGGCCGCAGTGCGCTGGCTTCCACCCGGGGAGCCGCCGGTGGCCGCCTCCCGGGAGGGTACGGGCTTTCTGGCCATCCTGAAGCGCCGGGAGCTGCGGCGCACCTTTCTGGTGGCCTTCGGCGCTTTTTTTGTCTTTTCCTCCGGTTTCAACTACCTGCCCTTCTACCTGGCCGGGCCGCCCTTTCATCTGCCGGTGCAGGTCATCACCGTTCTCTACCTGGCCTACATTGTGGGCATCGTCATCGGCCCCATAGCCGGGGCCATCAGCAACCGGGTGGGCAACGGCGCCGCCATGATGGGGGGCTCCCTGGTCTTCGCCCTGGCCCTGGTCATTACCCTGATTAAATCGGTGGCTGTCATCGCTTTGGCACTTCTGCTGATCTGCGCCGGGTTTTTCACCATCCACGCCTCGGCCGCCGGATCTCTTAACCGCCGCCTCACCGGGGGGCGGGGGCGGGC
>JBAQHL010000340.1:0-2890 GCA_049288295.1 Desulfobaccales bacterium | reverse complement strand
GTGGACGGCGGCACCATGGCCCAGGTGATTCTCTATGAAGTCGCGCTTAAACCCTTCTCGGAGATGGAAAACATCAAGGACGTCAAAATAACGGGGAGGTCCAGGGTCCTCTACATTATTCGGAACGGCCACGTCAAACCCAATTGGGAGAAGGTCAGGCCCCGGCTGGCCCCCATTGCCTCACGGGCCATAACCACCCTGATTCAGACCCAGGGGGTAGGCGACCTATATCGCCTGTTTGCGTTCGCCCGCCGGGACAAGATGGACTTCAACCTGGCCGCCATTTCCAGGGATTTTCCCTCTCCTCCAGCCGAGATGTTCAACCAGAGATACATGAACCAGGTGTTCGACCTGGCCTTTGACATGGCCCGGAAGGGATTCCCCTGGGAGAAGTATCCCCCGCTTTATGATCCGGAATCCTTGTTTCGGCCGCAGTAGAACAGCCGCCCCCGGTTGTATCTTGCAGGCGAGGGCGCCTGCTCTACACTATATTGGGTTGACAAAAGTAGCCTCTTGCAAAATACATTTACGGGGGGAAGATTTTATCTGATTGCTAAGTTAAGCCCTGGTGGCAAAGGCTGGAAAGCCTGTGCCACCGTTTAACTGCAAACAGGTATAAATGAATATATTGTAGAGCAAGAGCCCATCGGCAGCGGTCTCAATGACCAGGAAGGCTCAGTTCATAATGGCCTGCAACTTGGCCAGTATGTCCTGGTCAAGGGTCACCTTCTCCGGGGCCTTGATCCCCCAGGCCAGGGCCTGGTGGGAGGGGGCCACCAAGGAAAGGGTGTAGTCCTTTTCCACCCGGTAGAGATGGGCCTTGTCACACAAGAGGCCGAAATACCGTGTGAGCCCGTTGCTCATGAGGTAGGGCGGCTCCTCCCGGCTGGGCGCCGCCAGGGCAAAGCGTTCCTTGCCCTGGGGGTCAGGGTAGAGGCCGCCGGCCACGAAATAGTCGCTCATATGCCAACCTATTAACCTGTTGCCGTTTTGCGGGAAAAGGCCGCGGTTTCCCGCGCCTGAGCTCAGGCTTAGCCTCGCGGCTCCATACTGCCTGCACTTCTTGGCAATTTCCCGGTAAAATGCCCTGCTTCCTGGGAGCGTGCCCTGGTCTTGCTTGCCCTTGGGGTCATTTTGGGGCCCGAAAGATATGGACCGCGCCCAGCACTAATTGGCGGGCAGTGCCCGCCCTACATCACTCTCATGGCAATTTGTTACAACAATGCTGTTCTTTCCGGGACCGCGAAATTGATTAACCTTTCAGCCTCGCCTGAACCTTCTCCCTTGAGGGCAAGGGCAGGATGGTCCGGTTAATGAATTTTTCGCTCCGAGCACTAAGAAGGAAATCGGCTGGGAATCAAAAAAAGTTAAAGGAAATTTTAGGTAGGCGGGTAACTTTTTTTGACATCAAAGAGCAAATCCTGGCCAAGGCCGCGACGGCCGCAGATTTGAGCCAGGCCTCTACCCCGGACCGTTCGTTCTTAAGCGCTCAAACCCAGATTGGGCCACTCAAGCCCATGGCGGCTTTGACGGTCTATGCCCACCTTTTGAAGCCTGCCAAGCAAGAGGCCGCCTGCCGGCTGGAAAATGCCATTTTGGGACTAACCGGTCACAAGACGGTCACAAAAAAGAAAAGGGTTACGGCAGACGCCGAAACCCCTTGATTTGCTTGGTAGGCGGTACTGGATTTGAACCAGTGACTTCCACCGTGTGAGGATGGCACTCTACCGCTGAGTTAACCGCCCGCTGTGCTGTTTCTTTTATTTTATATGGAAAATTGCCGCGCTTGACAAGCCTTTTGTGAGGGAGGGCGGTTTTTGGCTGGCGGATGCAATGGTTGGGGTTTTTGTCTACCCCTGGGTACGGCATGCCGCGCCCCTGCATCAGGTTATATATTACAAATCCACCCTAGCCCCATAGTGCCCGGCCGGGTTTTCGCAAGGTGTTGTTTCATTCTGAAAAAAATGTTGCCGCGAGGCTCAAGCCTCTTGCCAGCACAGGCGGGACGACTGTGCCACCATTGTCACCTTTCAAATTGAGGGCATAAGGCAAAGATGGAAGGTGAAAAAAGAGTCCTTTCTTCCCCCAGTCTCTCTCTCCTTCACAAGGGGTGGAAGGCACACTATTTATAATTTTGACCAAGGCCAGGTCATCCGCCGGGTCACCAGGCCTCAGGTGCGCCTCTTATCCGGCCTGGCGGCAGGACCACGGGGAGCCGAGGCTCTCCCGGCGGATGATTTCCCCGGCCAGGTCCACGAGCACCTCTTTGGCGTCGATGAGATGGGTGTCGCTGGTGGCCAGGGCTCCGGGAAAATCCAGCAATTCCCGCTCGGGCACCGGCACGGCATGGGCCTCAGCGGCCACACCGTGGGCGGCCAGGAATTCCATGGTCTCACGGGCCAACTCCCCGCTTTTTTTCATGGGCGCGTCATAGAGAACAGTTACCGGGCCGGGGTGATGGCGGCTGAGGTAAGCCGCGAGGAGAGCCAGGGCCTGGCGGGTGAGGGGGGAGTGGCGGTAGGCCCGGGAGAGTTGGGCCACGTCCCGGATGAAGCCATCGTCCGCGGCCACCAGGGGGAGGTTTTTCAGGGCGCTTTCCAGGGTGATGAGGACGTTGTGACCGTCCACGGCCAGGGGTTGGCCGGCGAGATCTACAAAAATTCGCAGTTTGGCGCGGCGGGCCCGGGCCAGTTCATCGGCAAAGACCCCCCGGTGCAGGAGTTGGCGCTCGGTGCGGGAGAGGTGATAGCGGTTGCCCACCAGGGAGAGGCTGTTTTGCCGAGGATAGCCCCGGTTGAGGAGGTAGCGGAAGTCGGCCGCGGCCTGGGGGAGGGGAGGGGAGTCAAAAGGGGGCATGGGCTCTGCCAAGCGCAAGGGTTGGCCCTTAGTC
>JBAQHL010000339.1:0-2391 GCA_049288295.1 Desulfobaccales bacterium | reverse complement strand
CGGGGGTATAGCAGTAGGCCACGGTCATCATGAGGGCAGAACCATCCTGCAGGGGCATCACCTGGGTAAGTCCGCAGAGGCCGAAGGTTTTGTCACCCAGCAGAATTCCCCGGCGGTGGTGCTGCAGAGCCCCGGCCACGATCTCGGCAGCCCGGGCTGTGCCCTGGTCCACCAGGACCACCAGGGGTAGAGACCTGAGGACCTCACTCTCCGCGCCCTGATAGGTTTGTTCGGCCCCGCTTTGGCGGCCTCGGGTGGCGACTACCTTTTGCTTGCCGAGGAAAAGGGAGGCGGTGCGCACCGCTTGCTCCAGACTGCCCCGGGCGTTATTGCGCAGATCCAGAATCAACCCTTTAACGGGGGGGCTGGCCTTATTCAGATTGGTTAATTCCTGGGCCACAAACCTGGGCATGTCATTGGTGAAATAAGGGAGGCGCAGGTAGGCATAACCATCGCCCAGGATCTTTACCCTGGGCGAAGGCGGGCCCAGCGGTTCCAGGGTGACGCTCAGGTCAAGGGGTTTGACCAGACCGTTGCGCAAGACTTCCAATTTGAGGGTCTTGCCGGCCGGCCCCCGGAAAAACCGCTCCCCTTCCTGGGTGGTGATATTCCGGATAAGCTGACCGTCGATTTTCATAATATGGTCGCCGGCTTTCAACCCGGCCCGATCGGCCGGCCCCCCGTCCAGCACTGACACCGCGGTGAGGAGGTGGTCCTTAAAAACCATCTCCATGCCGGCCTCCGCCGTGGGTCCCTGCTGGCCCCTTTGATACGTGGCGAATTCCTCGGGGGTCAGATAGGAGGAATCAGGGTCCAGAGAGCTCATCATGCCCCGCATGGCCCCAAGGAAGATCTCTTGATCCTTTTTCTGGGTTACCGCCTTGGTGGCCACTTCATTGAGGGCCTCGGTCAGCAGGCGCAAGGCTTCATAATCCGAAGAAGTCTCCGCCGTCCCTGGAGCGGTCAGGCCGCCCGTCGCCACTAGGGCCAGAAGAATCGCCAGGATTCCCTGACCCAGCCTTTGCTTGATACTTTGGTGAAATACCCTCAACTTTTGGCTACTCCGTCCTTTTCAGTATTTGACAACCCTCAGACCCAGGGTGTTAAGACTGGTTTTTTTTGCTTAGAACCGCCAGGGCGGCCCTGGTGATATTTTCGGGTGTTAAGCCGAAATGCTTAAGGAGGTCATCGGGTTTTCCCGATAAACCGAAGGTATCCCGCAGACCTACCCGCCGCAGGGGCACGGGGTAAAATTCGGACAGCACTTCGCTGACCGCGCTGCCCAGGCCGCCGGTGGCCGAATGTTCTTCCGCGGTCACCAGACAGCCGGTGCGTTGGGCTGACTCCACCACCAATCCCCAATCCAGGGGTTTCAGGCAGGAAAGATTGAGGACCCGGGCGGAAATTCCCTGTTTCTCCAAAAGATCGGCTGCGGCCAGACACTGATGCACCATGAGGCCGAGGCCCGCCAGGGTGACGTCGTCGCCCTCGCGCACAATATGACTGCGCCCCAACTCAAAGGTGAAATTCTCATCGTGGATCACCGGAAAGGGGAGGCGGCCGGTGCGGATATAAACCGGCCCCTGGTAGGTGACCGCCCAGCGCACCATGGCCCGGGTCTCGGGCCCATCCGCCGGCACCAACACCACCATGTTGGGGAGGACCCGCATCAGGGCCAAATCCGCGATGGACTGGTGGGAGCCGCCGTCCTCGCCCACGGTAACCCCGCCGTGACTGGCCACGATCTTGACGTTTAAGCTGCTGTAGGCAATGGTTTGGCGCACCTGCTCCCAGGCCCGGCCGGTGGCGAACACCGCGAAGGTGCTGGCAAAGGGGATTTTGCCCCCCAGGGCCAGGCCGGCGGCGGTGCCCATCAGGTCCTGCTCAGCGATGCCGATATTGAAAAAGCGGTCCCGGAAGACCTTGGCAAATTTGGCGGTTTGGGTGGACCCGGAGAGGTCGGCGTCTAAAACCACGATGTCCGGATATTCCTCCCCCAATTGGGCCAGGATCTTGCCGTATTCCACCCGGGTGCTTTCTTTGGCGGGAAATTGCACAGTTTCAGGAAGCGCGCCCAATATGACCTCAATGTTATTATATACTTAAATTTATAATGCGTCTTCTATTGCTTTTAATTCAGATTTAATTCTTTCTTTATCTCTTTCAGTCCATCGTTGATATTCTGCGAGAAAATGTGAGATATCTTGTTCATGCATTGCCGCGAATATCATGTTAATAATTTTACCAAGTTTTATATTTATATTTTCATCATATGGATTGAAATGAATAAATTTACAATTTAATAATTTTTCTATTGTTTCTTCCCGTTTAATTTCATTTTTATTGTTATAATTTTCATGCATAAATTCATCACATTCTATGGCTATCTTG
>JBAQHL010000338.1:0-2555 GCA_049288295.1 Desulfobaccales bacterium | reverse complement strand
GCTCAAAGCTCACAACTCACAACTCCCACCTACTCGTCCCGTTTGCGGCGCTCCCGGCGCAGGGCCCTGGTGCCGGATTTCCAGGAGGGTTCCCCCTTTTTACCTTTATCCCGGGGCCGGGGCGGCTTTCCCAAAAATTCCGGCAAGCCCATCACCACTGTGCCGGGGAGGGGGCGGGGGGGCTCCGCCTTGTCCGGTTTGGGTTTTTCGGGTTTCTGGGGCGGGGTAGCCATTTGCAGGAATTTACGGGGAATCTCCGAGGCCAGGAAATACGCTTCGCCATACCCTTGAAAATACACGCCCTCCCGGGCCGCGGCCTGGGCCAGCACCGTGACCAGCACCGGCTCTGGGCTGCGGCGGCGGCCCAGTTTCAGGGCCGCGTCCCTGGTGCGGGCCAAAAGCAGCTCCTGCCCAAGAGGAGCTTTGAGGCCCGCCTCAAAGACCCGTTCATGGGCCTTGGGGGTAATGGCCATGTAGAGCAAGGCCAGGGGGTCCTCGCCGGGCTGCCTGAGATGGGCCGGACCGGGAATCAGCCCCCTGATGCGGTCTTCTGCCATTTCAAACAGGGGAGGGTGTGGGAGACCGGCCAACTGCTCCAGGTGATGCCGGCGGACGTGCCCCCAGCCCGGCTCTCCGGCCAGGGCCTGCAAAAGCTGCTTTACCGGGACAAAGCCCTCGGGATCCAGCAGCACCCCGAATTCATCCGGCCGGTGGCAGAGCAGATAAGTGAGGACCTTGGCCAGGTCTTCCAGTTGGCGGGGGAGACGCGTCATAGCAGGTCTGTGCACAGGTTTAAAACCTGTGCCACCGGGGGTTTCCTCCTAATGGAGAAATAATAACGGTTTCTCTGGCAAATGCAACCAAAAATATTTGTAACTTATTTATAATATTAATTAATTTGTGCAGAAAACTGAAAACCGCCAACAGAAAACCGTATGAGGTTGACAAGGCAAGGAAGCATGATAATTTTAATAGGATAATTATGGAGCAGCAGTTTTTTCAGGAACAGCACCGGGAACCCCTGCGGGAGGCGCTGGTGGTGGCCGAGGAGATGACCTCGGATTTTTTTAAACTCACCAGCCGTCATTGGCTCGCGGCCCGTTACGACATTTCCACCCTGGCCCATCTCCGGGAAGAGGAGATTTCCCCTTACGCCCTGGCCATGGTGGCCAAATACGACGGCTATCCCCCCGGCCGGGTCCTCAGGTCTTCTTCTTTTGATTTTTACCGGGTGTGCCTCCAGGATCACAACATCCTGAAAACCTTGGCCGCCCGGAACGACCTGAAGCTTTTTCCCTTCCTGTGCTACATCCTGACCCACGAACTGGTGCACATCGTGCGTTTCAGCCAGTTTGACGCCCGGTTTGAGACCTCCCCGGAGGACAAGCGCCGGGAAGAAGACCGGGTGCACCGCTTGACCTGGAAAATCCTGGCCCCCCTCAATTCCCTGGATCTGGGGCCGGTCATTCAGTATCACCAGGAACATTGGCAAGGAGGTTGTGACTATGCCCATCTATGAGTATCAATGCGCGGACTGCGAGCAAGTGACAGAAGCGTGGCAGAAATTTTCCGATGCACCCCTGACCACCTGTCCTGCCTGCGGCGGCGCCATGGCCAAACTCGTCAGCAATTGCGCTTTTCATCTCAAAGGCAGCGGCTGGTACGTCAGCGATTACAACAGCAGCAAGCGGCCCAATTCAGCCGTTCCCGAAGCGGGGAAGGATTCGGGAGAGTCCAGCGCCGGGTCCACCTCTGAGCCGGCCCCCGAGGCTGCACCGGCGGCTCCCAAGATTAAGTGACGGACCTGCTAACCTCCCCAGGTTGGGAAGAAAGAGGTTTATAGTGGCAGAGATCAAAAGCGCTCTGGAACTGGCCCTGGAAAAGGCCGAACAATACGGTAAGGCCACCAAGGATGACCTGCTCCAGGACAAATTCAAAGAGCAAGGGCGGCAACTGGCAGTCCAGTATCTCAAGGAAGAGGACGTTGACCTGGAAAAAGCTGTGGCCGCTCTTCCTGCTGAAGGCCAGCCCAGTGCCCGCCTCGCCATGAGGGAAGTGTTCCTGAGGAACATCACCATCCCCAAGGACGAGACCATTGACCCCCGGCAGGACCGGGCCCTGGAAGGCATGATGGTGACTGCCACCAACAAAAAAGGCATGACCCTCCTTAAACAGGAAGTGGATCAGCTCCTGCAGCAGTTTCTCATGGCCCGGAACACCGCCTATCAGCAGCTGAAAAACAATTTTATGCAAACCCTGGGCAATTACACCCGGGCCCTGGAAGCGCAATTGAAAAGCAAGGTCCGTCTGGAAGTGGAAAATCTGCCTGAATTCCAGCAGGAATGGCGTAAATTCGAGGGCAACCTCATGACCCAGTTTGAGCCCCTCCTGGAAAACCGCAAGCAGCAAATGCTCAATCTATAGCCAAAGCGACAAAGGGCAGTGGCCCGGGCCACTGCCCTTTTTTTGTTATAATTTTGAGGGGAGGACCGGGGGACCAGTGGGGTCCGCCGCCCTCCCCTCAAACTCCCCTCCCAACCCCCTTTGAACTGGTA
>JBAQHL010000337.1:0-2744 GCA_049288295.1 Desulfobaccales bacterium | reverse complement strand
GGCAATATTGACATCCCGCTTCTGGAGCGGGTGCTGGTGCGAGCCCTGCTGGAACGGGGCCGGGTCCTTAACCTCCGGGTGGAATTGCCCGACCGGCCAGGATCCCTGGGACGCCTGGCCACGCTTTTGGGAGAGCAGGAGGCCAACATCCTCCACTTGTTTCACGATCGCCTCGCCCGGGACCTGCCCCTGGACTCCACCCGGGTGGAGGTCATCCTGGAAACCCGCAACCAGGAGCATGGGGACCAGGTGGTCCGGGCCTTGCAAGAGGCGGGGTATCGGGTAGTGGATAAGCCCTGAGGCGTCGGAATATTCGGGGGAAATAAAGCAAATTCAGATGATGCCGTTACCGGCGTCCCAGGAGGACTGCGTGAGCGTCTCTAAGAAGATCAAGGCCACCATGGAGCAAGCCTCCTGGATACGGCGCATGTTTGAGGAAGGTGGGGAAATGAAGGCCCGTCTGGGGGCGGATAAGGTTTTTGACTTCACCCTGGGGAACCCCGACCTGGAACCCCCTCCCCGCTTCAAAGAGGCGCTTCTGGAGGCGGTTCAGGACCCAAGCCCAGGCCTCCATGCTTACATGCTCAACGCGGGTTATCTCAGCAGCCGCCAAGCCCTGGCCGCATACCTGAAGATTATGTATGGTCAGGACTTCACCGCCCTGGACCTGGTGCTCACCTGCGGGGCGGCCGGGGCCCTAAACGTCATTCTCAAGGCCCTCCTTGATCCCGGTGACGAGGTCGTCATCTTTGCCCCGTTTTTTCCGGAATACTTTTTCTATATCGATAATCACGGCGGCACGGCGAAGGTGGTGGAGACCGACCGGTCCTTTCAGTTAGACCTGCATGCCTTGGAAAAGGCCCTGGGTCCCCGGACCAAAGCGGTCCTCATCAATTCCCCCAACAACCCCACAGGGCAGGTTTACCCGGCGGCCGCGCTCATGGAATTAGGGCATCTCCTGAAAAAACACGGGGAAAAGGCGGGGAGGGTGACCTACCTGGTGGCGGACGAACCCTACAGCCGCATCCTGTATGACGGCCTGGAACTTCCCAACATATTTGCGGCCTACCCGCACACGCTGCTGGCCACCTCTTTTTCCAAGGACCTGTCCATCCCCGGGGAACGCTTGGGGCTGGTGGCGGTGAACCCCCAGGCCACCCATCGGGAGGAACTCCTGGCCGGCTTTGTCCTGGCGAACCGCATCCTGGGGTTTGTCAATGCCCCGGCTCTGATGCAGCGGGTGGTGGCCAGGGTGGCCGGGCTGTGCGTGGACACCGCCACTTATGGCCGCCGGCGGGAGCTTTTGGGCCAGATCTTGAGCGAGGCAGGCTTTAGTTTCCTCAAACCCCAGGGGGCCTTTTATTACTTTCCCGAAGCACCCGGGGGAGATGACCTGGCCTTTGTAAACCGTCTTAAACAAGAAAATATCCTGGCTGTGCCAGGCCGGGGATTTGGGCGGGCCGGCTACTTTCGCCTGGCCTTTTGCGTCCCGGAAACGGTCATCGAAAGATCCGCTCCCGGCTTTATGCGGGCAGCGCGGGGGTAAATTGTCAAAGCGGAAACCGTCGGAGAGGCCGGTGTCGGTGGGGCAGGTTTTGGAGGGTCTCATGCGGCCCGGGGACTGGCAGGTTCTGGAGCTGCGCCGGCGGGTGCGAACCGCCTGGGAAAAGGCGGTGCCGGCAACCCTGCGGGAAAAGACCAGGTTGGTGGATTTGAAGCGTCATGAACTTTGGGTTGAAGCTTCTTCCAGCGCCCTGGTACAGGAATTGCAATTTCTCAAACCAAGAATCTTGCAAGCCCTGGAGAAGGCCCTCGGGGCGGGGGTGATCCGGGACGTGCGCTTTAAGGTGGGCGGTGGCCAAAAATCTCAGTAACCGGCGGCTGGTCAAGTCATGAAAACACCGACGATCCAAATTCTTTTGGTGGATGATGACCTCCACATCCGCTCCCTGGGGCGGGAGCTTTTAGAGAAACTTGGTTATGGGGTGGAGACCGCCGAAAACGGCTGGGAGGTTTTGGAAAAGCTGCGGCAGGGGCGGCCTCTGGACCTGGTGATTTTAGACTACCACCTGCCGGGCATGAACGGTCTGGAGGTGATGGCGCGGCTTAAAACGCTCTATCCAGGTGCAGAGGTACTGATGGCTTCCGGTTTTTTTTCCAACCAGGAAAAGGAACAGCTCAGGGCCGGCGGGGCCAGGGGTTTCTTGGACAAGCCCTTTCGACTTAAGGAGTTACAATCCCGGATTGAGGAGATCCTGGGGGCGCCTGCGGTGATTTAGGTTCTGTCTGGTCGTAAGGCACAAAGAGGAAAAGCGCGGCGTTTTGCCGGGAAAACATGGCTTCTTCCCGCCACCCCGGCCCGATAAGACGAGCGGCAAATTGGCGCACCGGCTCCAGGTCCATGAAGTGGGCCGCCGCCAGCCAGAGGCGGCGGGGAGAGGCCGGCCCTGAAGCCGGCAGAGGAAGGTTAGTCTCTACACAGGATTTGCCCCAGCAAACGCCATCCAGGTTCCCCCGATAGTAGTATTTAAAAGGGTAGATGGCGTGATAGTAGACGTAGATCCGGTCACCGGGCAAAAGGTGGGACTGGAGATATTCCGCCAGAGGCTTAAGCTCCTGACGATTGGCCTGGGGACGCAGGTTTTCCTGCACCAGGGCCAGGGGTTGGGTGGTGGCCAGGATCAGGGCGGCCAGGACCGGGGCCAGCCAGCGAAGGCGCTGGCGCCAGAGCCAGGCCAGGACTG
>JBAQHL010000336.1:0-11087 GCA_049288295.1 Desulfobaccales bacterium | reverse complement strand
TGACTGAGGCGGCAATGTCACTTTATAAAAATTATGAACAAATCGTCAGACCTCAAAATATCATGGAAGAGGTTTGCTTTATTATTTTAGAGATTTTCCCAGATTTCGATTTTTCCCAGATTCTTAGTATTTATCAAGATATTTTCAAATTATTTAACGGTGATTTTATCGGCTATAGAAAATGTAATACCCGCTATCATGATTTTCGGCACACGGAAGACTGCACCCTGGAGTTTGCCAGAATTGCGCATGGCGCGTTTATCAACGGACAAAAAATATCAAAAAAAGGACTTAATCTTGGATTAATTTCTGCGCTTATGCATGATACCGGCTATATTCAAAGATTCAATGACTCCTTGGGGACTGGAGGAAAATACACTATTACTCATGTAGGGAGGAGCATTGATTTTATCAGGAGATACTTTTTTATTAAAGGGTATTCTTCAGAAGATTTTAATTTTTGTAAAAATTGTTTAAAATGCACAGGATTAAATGTCAATATTAAAGAGATTGTCTTTCAATCTGAAGAAAATGAATTGATGGGTAAAATTCTGGGAGTGGCTGATCTTATCGGCCAAATGGCAGATTGGTGTTATCTTGAAAAGCTGCCCTTTCTTTTTGAGGAATATCATGAAGCCCAGATGTCAGAATTTGAGAGTGAATTGGATCTGTTGAAAAAAACCCCGGATTTCTGGAAATTTTCCCAAAACAGGTTTAAGAAGGAATTAGGCAATGTTGACCACTTTCTGAAGGATCACTTCAAAGAGCGCTGGGGAATTGACCGGGATCTGGATCGGGAGGCCATCGAATTTAACATTACCCGCTTAACCCACATCCTTGAGTATTTCCCTGATGATTATCGAAAATATCTTAGCCGGCATAATTTGCCGGAACAATTCTCTTTGCCGCTTCCCTCCGGCGTCGGTACTGTTATCCCTCAAGAGGACCACGGCAAGTAATCTCCTTTACACCTCTGGGAACTCCTTTTTTCCCTTGGGAAATTAATCAATCTGTAATAGGTTGACCCGGAAACCAGCAGTCTTCTTTTTGATGGGCCGCACCGGCAGGAGGGACGCCCCATGACCATTACCAGGGAAGATTTTATATCCCGCTTGCAAACCGAAATGGGCCTGAGCAAACGGGAGGCCCAGCACGTGGTGAACCGTTTGTTCAGTATCATGCGGGATACCCTGTGCCGGGGAGAGGAGCTTCTTATCAGCGGGTTCGGCAAATTCTCGGTTAAACAGAAAAATTCCCGCCAGGGAAGAATTCAAACCCGCACCGCCATGACCTGGCCGGCTCGCAAGGTCCTGGTGTTCAAATCCTCCGGAGTGCTGTCCCAGCGACTCAATCAGGGGAAGGAGAAACTCTGAGGAGAGGCTCCGCCAATCCAGGTTGAAACCTCCCAACCAATCCTCACTTAACCCAAAGCTTTCTTGGCCAATCAATATTCGCCAACGCCTGCGGCATAAAACCGGGGGTGTTTGTTACGAAAAGTTTATGCAGGGTGAGCGCTGCCCATAATCATTTTGGCGGGCAGTGCCCGCCCTACATTTACTGTCATTTTCTTATCCTTCCATTGTTATTCACAAGCGGCCACCGCAACTGTCGGCAACTCCCTATCAAACCTTGGAATATTGTTCAAACAGGTTTTATTTTCTTGACTTTTAAGAATTTATCAGTAAACGTGAAAATAAGCTGACTTAGGCGGCCTGCCTGGGGAGGAAAGCTTCATCGGCCTGGCCAGGTTAGCTGTGGGGGGGGAGAAATGTTATCAGGTTATCCGGTCACGGAAACCTGGCAACTCCAGCTGCCATCCGTCGATTTACGGCTGGGTGATGGAGTATTGCCAACTTCGCAGGGGCATAGTTCTTTCTTCTTCAGCACTTTTGCCCGACAACGCCGCTCGGGCACCAATTTCCCCCTTGTTTCGCCGCTGCTGTTTCTGTCTTCAAGGCGCCATTGCCCCCGTTTTTCCAAAAAGGGTGAATACTGCCATGCCTGCCAAGCCTAAATCCGCCGCGGCGAAACGTCCAGGGGAGAAGCCCTTGCCCTCCGGGGCCAAGTCTGAAAAATCATCGCCGACCTCAGCTTCCCGCCAAAGGGAAGAATCCCGGAACGCCAAAGCCCAGGCGAAGTTATGGAACCAATGGGACAGGCTGCACGGCAAAAGTGCGAATAACGGCGGCAAAAGAACGGTCCGGGAAAAGCCCGCCAAAAGGGAGCCATATCTCGTCTCCATTATCAACCAGAAGGGTGGCACCGGGAAAACCACCACTACCGTGAACCTGGGGGCAGCCCTCGCTTACCTGGGTTTTTCCACCCTGCTGGTGGACCTTGACCCCCAGGGCCACACCACCATCGGCCTGGGGATCGACCCCGATTCCTTTCTGGAGTCCATGGCGGAAGTGATGCGGACCCCCAAAAAACCCGTGTCCGACATCACCATGTTCACCTATATTCCCAAATTGTATCTGGCCCCGGCCAACATTCACCTGGCGTCCGTGGCCGAGCAGATTTATGCCCGCATTTTCCGGGAAGGCATTCTCTACCAGGCCCTCCAGGGCCTGCCCTATGATTTTATTCTCATAGACTGCCCCCCTTCCCTTGGGGTTTTAACTATTAATGCTCTATATGCCTGTGACTTGATTATTATTCCCTGTCAAATTTCCCGGTATTCCCTGGACGGTCTGGCGGATCTTTTGACCACGGTGGAGCATGTCAAGGCCCTCAAGCCCCAGGACTTGTTCAAGGGCGACCTGTTTCGCATTTTGCTGACCATGTACGACCGTCGCAACCGGGTGACCAACCAGTATGTTTTGGAAGAAATCAGGCCCTATTGGAAAAAGACCTTTCAGACGCTCATCATGAAAAATGAGGCCCTGAATCAATCCCAGATTGCCCAGAAAGCTGTATTTGATTTTGACCCGGAGAGCAGCGGCTCCCTGGATTATCACAACCTGGCCGTAGAATTTTTACAACTGTACCACCGCCGCACGGGAGTCCCCGTGGAAGAAAGATGGCTAAACACAGACATCGCCCCAAACCTGAGCTATGAAACCGAGGTGACCAATTCCTAGTGGCGGCGCCCAGAGTCAGGGAAAGCAGGAATGCTATGGAACGAAGCAGCGAAGACACGGCACGCAAGTTTTCCATAAAGGTGGAAACCCTGGAGTTGGACCGCATCATTCAGGCCCGCAAGAACCTGGATGATGTCAAGGGACTGGCCGTTTATGCCGCCCGCTACATGGAGTTGGGTTGGACGCCGGTGGCCCTGGAGGCCTACACCGGGGTCGACCTGGAGGTGGATTTCGGTCAGCCCCAGGCCACCTGGTTATGGAGGTTGATGGACCTGGCCCTGCAAGACAGCAGGGTAGTATTGGCCATCCGGCTGACCCCCCAGTCCCGCGTCCTGGTGCTCAAGGTCAACCCTGCCCTGGGGAAGTCTCTCGACCGCCTGGGCAATTGGCGCTCTCCCTGTGCAGCGCTCCTGGGTGATCTTTGGGAGCATCATTTCCTGGCACTCCCCCCCACCTGGACCATCCCGGCAGAGCCCATCATCGGGTCCCAGGAGGCCCCCCTGGCCGTGGTGAGACCGGGCCAGTTGGTGGTGGCGCCCCCTTCCTTTGACCCGGCCTGCCAGGATACCTGGCAGTGGGTCCGTCCTCCCTGGGAGAAGCCTCCTGGTGAGCCATCCATCGAGCTGTTAATCTTGCTGGAGGACTGCGGTTTGATCGTCAGGGATACGCAGACCGTGCAGGCAGACTTGCCCTCCTGGAAAGAAATTTACCCGTTGATTTCCCACTCGGAAAAGTTGCTGCAAGCCCTCCTCGCGCCGGAAGAGCCCGTGGAGCGCTATTATCAAAAAATTCTTGCGGAGGCCGTCCAGGCTGGCTTTCGCAATCTCAGGCTTTTGCAGGGACTGCTCTGGCATGCGCCCCATAGCGAATTAAAGGGAGACCCGGACGGCTGGCCCAAACTGTCCTCCTGGGGGGACCGTCTTCAGGAGCTGTTAAACTCAGACACCACCAGTCTGGTCATGAACGCCGCAACGGTGATAGACGGCGCGGCGCCCTCTGCCTCTCCCGATGAACTGATGACGGAATTGCAGGTGCTGGCCGCCCACACCCTGGAGTTGGAGCAGCATTTGGAGGAAATGGAGGGCGTGGGCCACAGAGCGGAGGGCGGCGCCGAAGACGGCCTGGGAGAGTTGGCGGAGCTGCGCCAGGCCGTGGAAAATTTCCTGGCGGGCATAAAGGACCTGGAAGAGCCTCCCTCAAAATAGCGGCTTTTCCGGGCAAGGGAGCAGCATGGCAAATGAGCCACACATAAAGCTCTGGAGTATCGGCGGCGGCAAAGGCGGCATCGGCAAGAGCATCTTCACGCTGGTCCTGGGCATCAGCCTGGCCCGCCTGGGGCATCAGGTGGTGCTGGTGGACGGCGACCTGGGGGGGGCGAACCTTCACACCATGATGGGTATTCGCTTTCCCCAATTCACCCTGGAGGATTTTCTTCTCCGCAAGGTGGCTAAACTGGAGGACATTGTCCACCCCACCTCCATAGAAGGCATCGGTTTGATCTGCGGTGCAGATGACCTTCTCGGCGCGGCCAATCCCACCTATTCCCAAAAGATGCGTCTTTTTAAGGAACTGGAAAACCTGCCGGCGGACTTCGTGTTAATAGACCTGGGAGCCGGCACTTCATTTAACACCCTGGATTTCTTTAACTATTCTCCTGGAAAAATTGCGGTCTTTACCGGCATTTCCACTTCGCTGCAAAATGTTTACGGCTTTATCAAGTGCGCCCTGTTTCGGAAGATCGCCCGGGATTTCGCCAAAGAGGACGAGGTCTTGGCGCTGTTTTATAGCAATGACGCCACGGTTCATGATGAAATTTCTTCCATGAACGACCTGTTGGCTCAGGTGCGGCAAATTTCGCCGGAGAAATTATTTCAATTAGTGGGAATCATCAAGCCTTATCGTCTTCTTCTGGTTCCCAATATGGTTAAAAATGAACAGGACCTGCGCTCTCCGGAAATCATCCAATCGGTCTGTGAAGATTTTTTAAATATCAAGCCGGAAATATTGGGACATGTTTTTTACGATCCCATTGTAGAACTGGCGATCAACAAGATGGATCCGAGTTTATTTCAAGAAAGATCAAATAGAGCAGTAAAGTGTTTTGATCAAATTGCCAAAAAAGTGGTAAAAATTGCCCAGCAATCAAATAAAGATACGGATGGTGAACAGAAGAATGTTAAGAAGGCGGTCACTTTATCGAAATCTAGGGGAGTAATTTAAGAGCAAGCCTAAAATAGGGGAATTTTTGGCGGGAAGATTCCAGTTACAGACTTTAACCAACCATCAACCGGAGCCGCCAAGGCTTCACACAGTCCGGGTAAAACCTTGTAATACCAACCTGCTGTGAAGAGGGAGGGGGTAACATGGCGGGCAACACGTTTCAAGATCTTTTCCAGGGCCAGATGGATTTCATCTTTTTCTTCAAAGGGCTGGCCTTTTTCCTGGTAGTGGCGGTCTCGTTCCTGTTTCGCCGAGACCCGTCCCAACGTCTGCCCTGGCTGTGGTTGGGGCTTTTCGCCCTGACCCAGGGCATAGCCGCCTGGGTCTCACTGGTGGCTATGAATTTCGCCAAATCGCCTTATATCTTTACCGGCAGCGATGTCCTGCAAATCCTGTCGTGGGTGTTTTTGGCGGAATTCGGCCGGTCTGGCATAAGCCGGATTCAGAACCGGGATTCAGGGCTGTGGCTTATTGCCCTTTTGCTGATGCTCACCGGTTTGGGCGGTCTGAAAGGCTGGGGCGGCATACAACTCATCAGCCGCTACAGCCTGGGACTGGTGGGAGGCCTGTGGGCGGCGGCGGCCCTGTTCTTTGAGGGGCGCAATTTCCCGCCCCGGGAAAGGGGCGGCAGTCTCACCGCGGGTGTCAGCCTGGTCCTCTATGCTCTCAGCATCGCCTTCTTCCCGCCGTTTAATCTGGCCGCGCCGGGCGCCACTCTCAGCCAGGAGGCTTTTTTCAAGCTCTCCGGCATTCCTCTTGATTTTATTCAGGCTCTCCTGGCTTTCGGGATGGCCGCCGGCATTTACGGTTTCCTGTCCTGGCGCCGCAAGGCCGAGGAAACCCAGGAAACCCGTTTCCGCTCCCGGTACATGTTCGCCCTGCTCACCACCCTGGCTATTATCCTGGGGTTGGGGAGTGTCCTGACCTTGTACCTGGGCGATTGGGCCAACAAGAGGCACGAAAAGGTCAAGGCCGAAGCCCAGGAGTTTGCCAACATCGTGGTGGGCCGGCTTAACACCGAGTTCAAACGCATGGAAGACGGGGTCATCTCCCTGGCGGAGACCAGCTGGCTGCCCATGGCCATGATGGGCATGGATAATGATGACCAGGGAAGAATCAATGCATTGTTGGACCGCTACCGGGAAAATCTAAACGCTTCGGTGGTCTATATTATGGACGGCAACGGCGTCACCATTGCATCTTCCAACCGGGCGGCGCCCGACAGTTTTGTGGGCAAGAATTACGGCTTCCGCCCGTACTTCAAACAAGCGGTCAACGGCAAAGTGGGGCGCTATTTCGCCACGGGAGTCACCTCCAAGGTGCCCGGCTACTATGTCAGCTACCCCATCCGGGATCCCCGGCGCAAGTACTTTAAAGCGGTGGCCGTGGTCAAAGTTACCTTGAACACCATTGCCGATGAACTGGTGGCGGCGGGGCAGAAAGGCAATTCCATCATCGCCCTGGCGGACCCCCGGGGCGTTGTCTTTCTTTCCAGCCAGCCGGACATGATCTTTAACAGCCTCTGGCCGGTGGCGGATAAGGACCTGGCTGATTTAAAAGACCAATACGGCAAGGATCAATATGCCCCCATTTTCCCGGGAAAAATCGGGGATGGCAGCAAGGTGGAATACAAGGCGCGCAATTTCCTGGGCTCTTTTGCCGGCACCATTCATGCCGGCTGGTCGGTCTTCTTTTTCCGTCCCATCGAGCTGGTGGGGGCCTACCGTCTTACCGGCATTGCGGTGGCCTGTCTTCTGGCCCTCATTGCTCTGGCCATCCTGGGCACCAATTTCTACCTGAAGGAGTCCACGGTGGCCTCGGCGGGACGTTTTCGCGCCATGTTTGACGCGGCGCCGGAGGCCATTGGGGTCATCGACCCGGAAACCCTGCAGTTTGTGGAGGCCAACCGCTCCCTGACCTCACACCTGGGTTATAGCCAAAAGGAGCTCCTGGGCTTAAGGCTTGACAGGCTGATCAGTCAGAAGCCCCAGGAGATTCAGGATCAACTGGGGTTGATCAAGCAGGAAGGAGAAGCCGTTAAACTGGGTTGGCGTGCCCGCAAAAAAGACGGCTCCCTTATCGACCTGGAGGTTATCGGCTCCCTGCTGGAGCATGAGGGGAAAGATCAGATCCTCATTTTTTGCCGGGAGGCGGAAACCGCGCCGCAAGCGGCCCCCACTGTTTTCCGGGAGCGGGAGCCCGCGGCGCCGCCTAAGGCAGCTGAAGTTTCCAGGGGCCTGGCCACCGGCATGGTGGATGATCTGGCCGCCTTGGCCAAGGACCTCAGTTCAAAGGGGCTCAAGCCCCGGCCCGAGGGACAGAGACCCCCTGATTATGCCAGTCAGTTTGACCAGGAGGCCAAAAAGCTTATCAAGAGAATCGAAGAGGCCATGATCAAGGTGGAAAAAATCCGCAAAACCTCGAACAACCGTCCCGAAGCTTAGGGAGGTACGGTAATACCAGGGCAAGTAGCTGTTGCGAAAAGTTTTAAGTTTGTAGTTTTAAGTTTCAAGAATTCCTCATGCCCCCTCTCCACCCGCTGTCGGGGGGAGAGGGTTGGAGTGGGTAAAATCTTCATAATTTGCGGGTTGGCAATAATGCAGTAATGTAGAGCGGGCACTGCCCGCCAAGAAAAAAAATGGGCGGAGCCCACCCTGCATACCTTATTTTTCGTTAAACGGTGGCTAAGAACCTGGGGCGGGAAAGCTAAGCGCCTCCCGCCCTGGGGATTCCGGTGGCACAGGTGGTGAGAACACCTGTGCCACCGTTTTTTTCATGGTTTTGATACTGCAGCCTTGGCTAAAAAGTTTCTTCCTCTTATCCCCTCTCCCCCCTTTGGGGGTTAGGGAGAGGGAGGACAGGAAAAAATTTCTGGCAATTGGTATAAGTTGCAGTCTATGGGTAAATTGTTATTGGGGCACGGCTTGACATACAGATCGTGGACCTGGTCAAACCGGAGAAGACAAGGGATGTAGCCGCAGGCTTTAGCCTGCGCCTGCACAGGCTGGAAAGCTTGTGCCACCGTTTGACGGCAAACAGGCATCAATCGGTGGTGCGGTTTCCGTGCCTCTTTTTTGTTCCGAAAGGAATCAGCGTCCTTCAATGCGGCGCACGACAGGGAGAATCCAGGGAAGGAGGGCAAAAGCAGGCAGGGCCGCCAGGAAGGTGACGAAAAAAAAGTCGGCGAAGCCCAGGTATTTCACCCCGAAGCCCCCCAAAAATCCCATGAGCCGGCCGCTCAGGACCGATAAAAACACGAAAAAGGCATACTGGGTGGCGCTGAAGCGCTTGTCGCACAGGCTCATCATAAAGGCCATGAAGGGCGCGTAACCCAGGCCGGAGCTGAAGCTTTCCCCCTGGGAGGCCAGGTAAATGGGATAGACGGGCAAGCTGCGGTCAAGAAAGGGAACGGGCAAAGTGAAAAGCGCCAGCCGGCCCATGCCCGGCAGGGCCGCCAGCCAGTAGCCCAGGTTGGACACCGCCTGAAAGATCCCCAGGGCCCAAAGGGAGACGCCAATGCCGAAGCGGCTGGTAAACCAGCCCCCCACCAGGCCCCCCAGGGTGGTGGCCACCGACCCCAGGATCCCCGAGACCACGCCGATTTCCGTCCCGCTGAAATTCAGGCTTTTCCAGAAAGGGATGACCATGATCCCCATCAAGGCGTCCCCGGCTTTGTAGATCAGGGTGAACAAAATGATGGCCCAGAAAGAGGGGTGGGTGCCCAGCCCCTTCAGGGCGGCGGAGAAGATGGCCATGGGGCTCTCGGCCTGCTGGGCCGCGCCGGCCAGGCTGCGGGGCAGGCGCAGCGGCCGAAAGGCCAGGATGGTGACGGCCACGGCCATAAACAACACCCCCACCCCCACAAAAGCGGGGCGCCAGCCGACCCAGTCGCTCAGGATCAACAGGCCCGAGCCCGCAGCCAGACTCCCGAAGCGGTAAGCCCCGCTCCTGATGCCGTTGGCGATTCCCAGTTCCCTGGTCTCTAAAAAATCTATGGTGTAGGCGTCTATGGCCAGGTCCTGGGTGGCCGAACCCAGGCACAAAAGCCCCAAAAGGAGCCAAAACCGCCAGGTGACCGGGCCACCCACCAGGGAGGCCAGCCCTAAAAGGCAGAGAATCATGACGGCCTGGGCCGAGAGAATCCAGGTATACCGGGAGCCGTAGCGGTCCACCAGGGGGCTCCAGAAAAATTTCAGGCTCCAGGGGAGGGAGAGGAGACTCAGAAACCCGATTTGCTCCGGGGGCACCCCCTGGCCGCTCAAATAGGCGTTGACGGAAGTGATGATGAAGCCGAAGGGGATGCCCTCGGCGAAATAGAGGATTCCCACCACCACCAGCTTCAGGGGCAGGGAGAGATGGGAGGATGGGGTGGGCTCGGGCATTTAGTGAGGTTTTGTCAATTATTCCTGTGGCCCAGAGGTATTTCTTTTCCCCCTTACCCTAACCCTTTCCCCCTGCCGGGGGCAAGGGAAAAAGGGGAAGAAACTGTTGGCATGTAATAGAACCTATTTGGGCGCGTCTCACGCGCCAAAAATGGTGACAAAAACCCACCCTACTTTTCATTTTTCCAACAGTCATCAATGAGCCGCTGGCTTTTAAGATCATGAAAAGAATGGTAGAGCGGGCCTCCGTGCCCGCCAGCCCATGCCACGGAGGGCCTGAAGGCGGGATAATCTGCGCTTTCCCGCCCTACCGCCCTTACAAAAAGCGGGAGCACAGGATGCCAGCCTGTGCAAGAACAGGCAGGATGCCTGTTCTCCCTTGTAAGGTGATGACAGGGCTTTGTGAAGAGGATGTCGGGGCACCTGATCTCGGGCGCCCCATCATGACGTCCCCTCTCCCCAAATTATCCTTAATTTAACTGCTCCCCTATCTTCTGCGCAGCTTTGAGCATGTCAGGGCTCAGCTCATAAGGCGGCTTCCCTTGGAGGTCGGCTTCGATCACCTTGTTGTCGAAGGGCAGAAACCCCAGGATGGGGAGATCCTGGATATTTTTCTTGAGGAAATCCTCGTCCTCGGGGCCCCGGATTTTGTTGCCCACCACCGCCACCTTGGTGAGGCCTATATCTTTGGCCAGATCCCGCACGTGCTGGGCCGTCTCCACGCTCCGGCGGCCCGGCTCCACCACCACGATAAGCCGGTCCACCCCCCGGGTAGTGGCCCGGCCCAGGTGCTCGATGCCGGCCTCCATATCCATGACCACCACTTCATCACGAAAAAGGACGATGTTGGTCATCAGGGCCTTGAGCATGACGCTCTCCGGACAGATGCAGCCGGCCCCGCCCTTTTTCACGGTGCCCATGACAATGAGCTTGATGCCGTCAAGTTTTCGGGAAAACTTGTCGGGGATGTCGTCCACTTTGGGGTTCATTTTGAAAAAACCGCCCATCTTGCCGGGCTCGGATTCGGTGCGCTCCTGCACCAGGTCCTTCATGTCGCAGATGGGAGTGATGCTGCCCGGGTCTGGAACACCCAGGGCCAGGGCCAGGTTGGCATCCGGATCGGCATCCACCGCCAACACTTTTTTGCCCTGATCCCGGAAATACTTGATCAACAGCGCGGCCAGGGTGGTCTTGCCAACACCGCCCTTGCCACTGATGGCAATCTTCATAACTCATCTCCTTGGTGCTGCTTGTCGTTGTTGGGGGAGAGGGCCATGGGTTGAAAACCCCTGCCCCCTCCCCCAAACCCACCACATAATTTTAGGGGGACAGGCTGCCAGCCTGTGCAAGAACAGGCAGGATGCCTGTTCTCCCAGTTAAAGGGGGTTGGGAGGGGAGTTTGAGG